>JAIQGI010000051.1 GCA_020072565.1 Terriglobia bacterium | reverse complement strand
CCAAATCACGTGATACTTGATGTCGTAGACCGCGTGCGCGCTGTGCCTGTATTCGACCATGCCCCCATTCTATTATATTTGAGCTGAAAGCTGACCGCCTGAAAGGCGGTGGGCTTAGACCTGGCGGACTGAGCTAAATGCGTCCGTAGACGCGGCGAGGTATGGCCATCCGGTCGAGCACACAGCCGAGGTCCTGCTGGTCAATCTCCTGATTTTCTCCACGCTTTCCGCGGCGGTGGCCGGGGCGATCACCGGCGGAGTTCGACATCTATGGATCAGGCGCCGTCATCCGGCGATGTAAGGCCGGCCCCGCATCTTCAGGTTGCCGACGCCATCGCGAGAGAGCCACGCTTTGGCATCTTCCTTATTTCGGAGGGACGATTATATGAGCAAGCGATTTTAGCCGGTCGTGGACAGTTCGCTCCAACGCCCCTGTTCCTGGCGCAGCGCCGCTTCAATCCGCGCGATTTCTCTGCCGGCGTTCTCCGCCCCGCCGATGATGGCGAGGATCGGCCGGGCCGGTTCCCTGCGGCCGGTTTTCATAAGCCAGCGGGGACTCTCGGTAAAGGCAAACAGGCACGCGGCGAACAAGACCGAGGGCGCTGCCAGTGGTGCGAACATCCAGCGCCAGCCCGTGGCGGTGCTCCAGGCCTCATCGCCGAGGCGCTGGATCTGCAGGTTGACGAAGAAAACCGCCTATCAGAAGAACTGTGCAGGAATTCAGTATCCGGCGCTGACGTTTGGAGTTGCGATCTTTCCCCGAACGAGATTTTGCCAGCATTTCACCGAAAGTTGACATTGCCCCTTATCAGCAGCTTGATCAGGGGGGGCGGGATCGAAGGGGTCAGGCAAAGAAGCAATGTAAAATGGCAGCCCATTCTTCCTATCCATCAACCAAAGGTCCTCGGGAATGCGTGCTCCATGCTGACGGGTTTTTCGCCAGAACTGCAGATGGAGACCGAGGTTTTCAATGTGAGGGTGTGAAGTAACTTGTAGCAGGCCAGGCTGAGTTTCTTTGTTTCATGGGCTGTCCTCCTGGCAATTCCTGCTCCGACAGCCCGACCATATCAAAAGGTCTCAAATCGAGTCACAGAGCCCTGCCGAAGGAAGACATTAAACTTGACTTAACAAAATCTCCTATTTAACTTTGACTTATGTCGGCACAGTCTCATCCGCCTTTTTCTGCTGAGGTCGTAGAATCAGGCGGTGTTTACCTCGCGCGATGAAGGGCGGCGAGGGGCGTTCAAGCGAACAGCTTTCGCAGTGCGATTTTCTGGTATCCAGCCACGGGACGTTGCTGGCGGAATGACCTGGAGGCAGGTTGTTCCCGCCTTCACAGCGATGCGGATTAGATCTTGAAACCAATAAGACAGGAGGATTTTATGAATGTCTTGAGGTGCCCTCGTAGAATTGGCCTGATCCTGGGCGTCCTGCTTGCCTTCCCGGCGATGGGTGTCACGATCGTCGCGGCTCAGGATATCATGACGAAGGGAATAATTGGGGGGACAGTTGTCGATGCGACCGGCGGGGTCATGGCGAACGTGCAAGTGACTGTCACCGGCGAAATTGAAAAACGGACAGTAGCCACCGACCAGACCGGCAGGTTTGAAGTCCCTAACTTGTTGCCGGGAAGCTATGCGGTCAAGGCAGAGCTTACCGGATTCAAGACAACAACGATGAGCAACGTCGTGGTGAACGTCGGAAGAACGACTTCGATGCGGTTGGTGATGCAGGTTGGAAACATCGTGGAGCAAGTGGTGGTTACGTCTGGCGCGGAGGCTGTAGACCTCACCAGTACCTCCATTTCGTCAAACCTGAACGAAAAGCTCTTCGAAAACCTTCCGTTGGCGCGCGCAGTGACCAGCCTGTTCTATCTGGCTCCCGGCGCGACCGACGGCGTCATATCTGCCAACAATGCCAGCCGTGCGAATCCTTCGATTTCCGGAGGCTCCGCCCTGGACAACCTCTACATCGCCGACGGAGTCAACGTTACCGACTCAGCATTCGGAGGATTCGGGGTTTTCTCGCGGTCCTATGGATCCCTGGGCGTGGGCATAACGACTTCTTATGTTCAGGAAGTCCAGGTGAAGACCGGCGCGTTTGAGCCCCAGTATGGCCAGGCGGAAGGGGGAATCGTCAATATCATCACCAAGTCGGGAACCAACGAATACCACGGCGAGGTGTGGGGTTACGGCCAACCCAAGACGTGGGAGGGATTGCGCAACCAGCGTGATGACTTTGCCGTGAACAAGTTCGGCAAGTACCTGCACCCCGAAAACTATGACACGGGCGTGGACCTAGGCGGACCGATACCTCTAACGGGCAAGAGGCTGTTTTTCTTCGGATCCTACAATCCCACCATCCAGCGCATGATCGTGCAGGGGGCGGAGGGCTCCGGCCTGATGAATTTGCTGGGCACGTCGGCCGAGCGCCAATATTCAAAGAATTACGCCGCAAAGATCGATGCCAATCTCGCCACGGCGCACCAGGTAAATCTCTCGATCTTCGGCGATCCAACTACGACTAACGTCGCGCCCTGGAGAATTATAGGGGCATCGAGCATTGACAATCTGACCGCCAACAGCTCTCTGGATTATGGCACGCGCAACATGGCAGCGCGCTACACCGGCTCGCTCTCTCCTACCTGGACGGTCAACGCTTCCTACAGCTGGGGCCACAATCACTTCAACGAGTCCGGGTTTGCCGACTATAACCAGATCGTCGATCGCACGCAGGCTGCCCGCGGCAATTTCACGGCCGTCGGCCTGGGATTTTACGAGCCGACAGTAAACAACACGTACCGGACGACCTATGACACCCAGAAAATAGTCAAATTCTTGGGCAGCCACACTTTCGGCTTGGGCTACCAGTATCAGCGGGCTTACTACTCAGGCGTGCGTGACCGAAGCGGCCCGAAATACACCGTGCCGGCCACCAATGCGGATGGAACCTATAATGTCAACTCGAAAGCGGTCGGAAAAACTATGAATGCAGCCTGGTCGCTTCGAACGGCTGATTCTTCGTGCACATTGTGTCCGCTCCTGAATGTTCCCGGCTCGGGCCTCGTTCCCGTCTTTCTCCGACAGGATCGCGGCGAGTTCGGTGTGCCTGTGTTCGACACGCGCTCGAACTACCACAGTGCCTACCTGCAGGACACTTGGCGCCTGAACCATTACGTGTCCATCCTGGCCGGGTATCGGTGGGAGCAAGAGCAGTTGATCGGCTCCCCGGGTCCCTCAGGGAATCGGAACACGTATACTTTTACCGATAACTGGTCGCCGCGTTTCGGCGTGACCATCGATCCCAGGGGTACGGGAAAAACCAAGATCTATTACAACTTCGGCAGGTTCACTCAATACTTCCCTCTGGACGGTGCAGAACGGTCCCTGTCCTCGGAGCTCGACATTACGGGCGGAGGTTTCGCACCCGCTTACACCATCGTGAACGGCCGGCGCATTGCCACGCTGAACCAGTTCGGGACGGTGATTCCCGTGGTGGACGCAGCCCACTTGCTCTCCAAGGCTGCCGGCGGCATCACGACCGGATCAGGATCTGCGGTAGCAGTTGCCGCGCAGGATGCTACCAACCCGATACTCCCCGGAACGAAGCTGGGATTCGCGCAAGAACATATGCTCGGGTTTGAACAGGAGCTGCCACACAACCTCTACCTTTCAGTCCGCTACATCGATCGCCGGCTGATGCGCATTATCGAAGACGCGGCCCTCGATCCGCCTGAGGATGGCGCTTTTCTCGGCGCATTCGGTCAGACGTACTTCATCGGGAATATCAACGCCAAGACGGATGCTGGAGTTAATCCGATCGAGTTCACCTATCCGATCGGAGGAACCGTGCCGGCCGCTTGCGATCCTTCTCTGGTGGCTACCGCCACCGATCGCAACAACAATCCGCTGGGCAAGTTCTGCTTCGCCGCGTTGGGCAAGAACGGAAAGCCCGCCGGCGATCCGGGAGCAGATGGGATCCCGGACGGATTTGTCGACCCGGTTCGCATTTACCGGGCCGTTGAAATCGAGCTCAACAAGCGCTTTTCCAACAACTGGCAGATGCTGGCCAACTGGAGGATCGCTTCTCTGCGGGGGAACTATGAAGGGGCCTTCCGCAACGACAACCAGCAGACAGATCCTTCCATCAGTTCGCTCTTCGACTTCACGCCCGGTGCTTTTAACCTGCTGGGCGATCAGTTCGCCGTCGGTCCGCTCAATACCGATCGCCGCCACGTGGTAAATGTCTATGCGAACTATATGCTGAACAAGAGCGTCCTCAAGGACCGCTGGGGATTTCTCAACGGCCTGAACATCGGCACGGGTTTCCACCTCCAGTCCGGTCTCCCGATGAGCAATCTTGCAGCGCACCCGGTTTATCTGAACTCCGGCGAGGTTCCGCTGGGCGGCCGTGGCATCCTGGGCCGGAACCCGACCGCTATACGCATTGACTTGCACTTCGACTATCCATTGAATATCACAGAGAAGGCAAAACTGGCCTTTGTCGGCGACATCTTCAACATTACCAATACCCAGACTCTCTTTCTGATCAACCAGCTCAGCGAGAGCACGTTCCAGCAAGCCAATCCGGATTTCAAGCAGCCCACCTTGTGGGCCAATCCGGTTTCGTTCCGGATGGGATTGAAGTTCAGCTTCTAAACCTCTTGCGGCAGTCACTGCCTCAAGCGTTGTATAATGCAGGTTCTCGAGGAAAGCGCTCCCGGGCCAGGCGACTGGTACCCGGGAGCGCTCCCTCCCTCACGGTTTGAAAAATCCGGCTTCGGGATCGTGTGAAGTGAACGCGAAGAACTTGCTGGCGCCTTTTTTCCTTCTTCTCATCGCAGCGGCAGCCCTGCCGGCACAGGAACAAAAATATCCCAGAGGTCTGCAGATCACCATCCAGGGAGAAGTTCGCTACGCGCAGGGGGGCAGAGCTGCCGAGAACGTCCTTGTTCGCCTGGAGTATCTTAGCGGCGGCATGGCGGGACAAGTTCGCACCGATCGTACGGGCAAATTTTCCTTCGCCGGCATCACTCAGTCGCTCTATCGAGTCACTGTATCTACCGTCGGATACCAACCCGCGACCCAGGACGTGGACCTGACAACTTCCCCGAATGCCCATATCATCCTCACACTGGCCCCTGACAAGCCCGTTCAGGAGAATCGAGTCAGCCAGAACACGGACAGCATGATCGATTCGAAAGTGCCGATAGAGGCTCGAGATGAATATGAGAAAGGCCGCGCGACATTATTGGACGGCTCCGATCCTGCAAACGGCATTCAACATTTGGAAAATGCCGTAAAAATCTATCCCGGCTTTCTCCAGGCGCAACTCCTGTTGGGAACCGCCTACCTGGACTTGCATCAAATGGACAAAGCCGAATCCGCTTTGAAGCGAGTGCTGGAGATGAATCCAAAGGCTGGCCCGGCCCTGCTCGCGCTTGGTGAAGTCTACCTCGAAACCAAAAGATTTCCGGAGGCCGAAAAAGCGCTGCAACAGGGACTGCAGTGGGACAATGCTTCCTGGCAGGGCCATCTTGCCATGGGCAGGCTCTACCTGGATACGGGGGACGCTGCGAAGGCAGGCCCCGAAATCGGCAGGGCGCTGCAGCTGAAACCTGACAACGCCGAGACTTACCTTTATGCAGGCAATCTCCTGCTGAAAGCAAACAAAGCCGAGGATGCCCTGCAGATGTTTTCCCAATATCTGCATCTGGCCCCCAAGGGCCAGTACGCCGCCGAAACTCAGAAGGTCGTGGAGAAGATCAAGAAAGCCATCGCAGAAAAGAAGAAGTAGCGTTCTCTCCCTGAAAAACCTCGTATCCGCTCAGCCTGTGCTTGAAAAACAACCACGAATTTCTCTATCCGTCAGATGGCCCTTTTTGCCTTTTGTCGTGCAATTCCTGCAATTCCTGGAACTCTTTTGTCTTTTGAACCAGGGAAACGGATCGGCAGGCAGTGGAACGGTGTCCAGGAAGATTGCTAGTGGGACGTCCAGGGTCTCTTACCCCAATCTTGCCTGGCCCTCCTACCAAATACGGTGGGGCACGATTCATGAAAAAGATCGTTCAGCAGAGCCATGGCCATGATCCAGGCGCCGAAGAGTCTGAGGAGGACAGGCAGGCGCCATGCACAGGGTGGTTACTATCCTTTTGCTCCATTGGCAGATCCCGCATCGGAGCAAAACTCGACGCGAATACGTCTGCAGGCACTGGCGAGCGCAATGTCTGGCCTGTTGTCTGGCACGAGGTATACTTAGCGCAAGGATCGAGCGGAAACGGGTGCGCAGTGCCGGATGCCGTTTCCAGATCGCAGCGGTTTAGCCACCGCAAGGAGTTTTGTATGAGGGCTCTCACACGAACGGAGTTGGTTTTTGGGATATTTGTTGCCATGAATATAGGTTGCTCTGCCCAGACTGGAACTATCACAACCGTTGCGGGAAACGGGACTGTTGGTTTCAGCGGTGACGGCGGCCAGGCAACCGCGGCACAGCTGACAATTCCAACAGGTGTGGCAGTCGACTCCGTGGGAAACGTTTACATCGCCGACGCTGGGGCCCACCGCATCCGCAAGGTCAGTGCCGCAGGGGTGATCAGCACCGTGGCGGGAAACGGAACTCCAGGTTTCAGCGGCGACGGCGGCCCCGCGATAGCCGCACAGCTGGATTTTCCGACTGCAGTAGCCGTTGACCCTTCGGGCAATCTCTATCTGGTGGATACCGGCAATGAGCGTATCCGGAAGGTGACCCCGGAGGGGGTAATCATCACAGTGGCGGGAAATGGAACTGCGGGGTTCAGCGGCGACGGCGGCCCCGCGACGGCGGCACAGCTTGACGCACTTGACGGTGTGGCGGTCGACTCAGCAGGGAACCTCTATATCGCCGACTCTTTTAATTTTCGTATCCGCAAAGTCACCGCGGCGGGTGTGATCAGCACGGTGGCGGGGAATGGAACCCCAGGTTTCAGCGGCGACGGCGGCCCCGCAACGGCGGCACAGCTTGGCAATACAACTGGCGTCGCAGTCGACTCCGCTGGCAATCTCTATTTTTCGGATGTGCAATCTAATCGTGTCCGAAAGGTGACCCCCGACGGGATAATCAGCACGGTAGCGGGGACTGGAACTGCGGGTTTCAGCGGCGACGGTGGCCCCGCGACGACGGCACAACTGAATGGTCCGATTGGTGTGGCGGTTGACTCGGGAGCCAGCCTTTATATTGCGGACCAGAGCAATTTCCGCATCCGCAGAGTCACAGCCGCCGGTGTGATCAGCACGGTGGCGGGAGATGGCACGTCAGGTTTGAGACTCGACACCGGCCCGGCAACGGCGGCACAGCTGGGTCTTCCTTCCGGCGTGGCAGTCGACTCTGCAGGCGATCTCTATATGGCCGACCCGGGCAATTTCACCGTCCGCAAGGTCAGCTTCGCAAACTCTTTCGAAACATTCTTTCCCCAGGTGGCAGTAGGAGGCGGATATTCCACGTCTTTTATTGTCACCAATACGGGAGCGACAGTGTCCACAGGGAATCTGACCCTTACGGATCAGCAGGGTAACCCGCTCACAGTGAGCGGCGAATTAACTGACTCTACCGGAACCACACAGAATGCAACTACCGGGTCTGCATTTGCGTTCATAGTTCCCGCCGGAGGCACCATATTCCTCTCGGCGTCAGGCCCGACGCCAACCAGTCCAACCAGAGCCGGATGGGCCCGGTTGACGAGCTCAGGCGGATCCTTGAGCGCAGTTGCCCGGTATGAACTTGCCGTGGGGGCGGTCCTGACGGCAGCGGTCGAAGTCCCCCAATCGCAGCCTCTCCAGGATGCGACCGTTCAGGTGGATGACAATAGTGCCCTGAGCAAGTACACGGCATGGGCTGTGGCCAATCCAGGCAGTCAATCCATAACCGTCAAATTGGCTTTGGTGGGGCAGGATGGAAGCGTGCTGGACGACAGCGTTACCATCACGCTCGGCCCAGGGCAACAGATCGCACGGTATGTATCGCAGGATCTGCCTCGTGTGAGTTTTAAGGGATCGCTGGTACTTCGCGGACAAGACGGCGCAATGTTTGTCGCCGTTGCACTGTGGCAAAAACAGGGTTTTCTGACGGAAATACCCATCATTCCGCGGAGGTTCCCCGGCGTGCCGAACTAGTGCGAAATCCGAGACTCGTGTGGGGACAACACAGGTAAAGCTGCTGAACCACTACCGACTAAAGCCGGTAGGTTCAGGGGGCGACGGAAAGTCGACTGAACATTTGACTCCCGCAAGGTCAGCGCCGAAGGCGCGGCCCATACCAGGTGTGCCGAGCATGTACGACAGCTCGGAGGTGAAAGCCCTCCACCAACCTGATGGAGGTGAAGGGTAGCAAAGCGCAAGGGCGCCCGCCGGAGGCGGGGTCCGAAGGAAGCCCCGAGCAAAAGCACGAGCGGATGAACAAAAACCGGATAGAGGCGTGAGGCGTAGGACGAGCTGGCCTATGACAGCGAAGTCCATATCCATCAAGTGCGCCCAGCGTAGATCCGGCGGTTGTGTGCTGAAAGCGTTCGTACTTACCTCGGGAAATCCGGCCTATAGGAAGATCTGCGTCACGATCCGATCCAGTTCCTCCACTGTGCCGGCCGAAGCATCGATATTGCTCGACCGCAAACGCGCACAGAGGAGGAACTCTCCACGGAATATGTACAACGGCAGATAACAGTAGTTCATGTAGTAACCGTGGAAGAATTTTCCCTCTTGATTCCCGTGCAGCGGATCATCGGTGGCGTCCACATCCAGCACGATCTGCTCCGGTGCTTGGGCATGCGCTTGGAGAAAAACCTCGACAAAGAGCCGGTCAATCTCTTCAGGTTTCATGAGGATTTTTTTGTATCTCAAAGATGTCAAAAATCAAACTGACCTGGGTGCCGGCGTCCCGACGGCGGCCGGCCAATCACGGATTACCACCGGGCTGGTTTGCTCTCGCGAACCGACCGTCGCCGCGCAGCGTACTGCCACCGAATTCCTGATCACTCGGAAGACAGGGCGATGACGGGATTGATCCTCGTGGCGCGGCGGGCAGGAATCAGATTCGCCAACAGGCCTGCGAGCGCCAGCACTGCCAGGATTGTGACAAGCACGAGGGGATCGCGCGGACTCACGCGAAACAGCAGTGTCCGCAGGAAGCCGCCGGCCAGCAAGCCGAGCCCCAGGCCGAGGAACAGTCCCAACGCAAGCCGGAAGACCCCCTTCTTCATGATGAGACCAAGCAGCTGGCCGCCCTGCGCGCCAAGAGCCATACGAATGCCGAACTCCCTGGTGCGTTGCATCACTGAGAACGACATGACTCCATAGAGACCGGTGACCGCGAGAAGCAGGGCGCTGGCGCCAAACGCCAGGAAAAACGAGCCGAAGACGCCCACGAACCATGATTCCCTCGCGATTACTTCTTTCATAGAACGAGCATCATAGATTGGCAGGTCCCGGTCAAGTGAGGCGACCGCGGCTCGCAGTTCTGGAGTCACGGCACCCGGCTCGCCGCGAGTTTTGAGCGCAAGACCGACAGACTCGCGGGATTGCTGCGCGATCGGAATATAGTACCCGGCTCCGGTCTGCTCGTCGCGGCCGAGGCCCTGCATGAGCATGTCCGGGACCAGCCCGACGATGGTGAGCCAGGGCGTGCTGGAATCGGCACGCCCCGTCTTGATTCTCTGGCCGAGGGGATCACGCTTCGGGAAATACTTCCGGGCAAAACTCTCGTTGATGACAGCTACCGGCTGGCCATTCGCGCGGTCCACGGCTTCGAATCCGCGGCCCCGCAGGATCCCGACCCCGAAGGTCTTGAAATAACCGGAAGAGACTGTGCACCGGCGCGCGATCGGGTAATCGCTCGCACGCCCGTAAGCCTGGCCTTCAATCTGAAATTGTGTGGTTCCCAAGCTGTGGCCGGGAACCTCGTCGGAAAGAGCCGCAGCCTCGACTGCGGGGATGGTTTCCGCCCTACTCAGAAGTTCCTCCAGGAACCGTGTGCGGCTCGCGTCATCAGGGTATTGGACCCGAGGCAAATTCAGGCGCGCGGTGAAGATGCTGTCGGTAGCAAACGGCAAGTCGAACGTCTTCAGTTGAACTATGCTTTTGGTCATCAGGCCCGCAGTGATGAGGAGCCCGCAGGACACCGCCACCTCGACCACGATCAGGCCGGCGCTGAATCTTCCGCTGCGCAGCCCTATGGAGGCTCGTGACGCGTCCTTCAAAGCTTCACCAATCCCCATTCTCGTCGCCCGGAATGCGGGGAAGAGACCCGCGAACAGGCTCGCTGCGAAAGTCATGGCAGCCACGAAGACCATCACGCGGTAGTCAAGGCCGAAGGTGATGAAGAACGGCGGAGGATCCACCGTAATGGCATTCTGGAACCATTGCATGCCCGCCTGGCACAGGCCCAACCCGAGAGCGCTGCCGCCCGCCGCCAGAAGGAGCACTTCGGTCATGAACTGCCGTACCACCTGGGCGCGTTTCGCGCCGATCGCCATTCTCACTGCGATTTCCCTGCTGCGCAGCGAGACTCTTGCCAGCAGCAGATTGGCAACATTGACGCAGGCAACAAGCAGCACACCGATGCCTGCGGCCAGCATTGTATAAAGCACTCCGTAAAGGCTGGTGCCCAGCACGTTTTCTACAAAGGGCCGGACAACGGCGCGGAGGTCTCGATTGGTATCAGGGAACTCCTTGGCGAGTTGTGCGCCCATAGCGGCGGCCTGCGCGTTGGCTTCTTGAATCGAGACTCCTTCCTTCAGGCGCGCAATCACGGCATAGGAAGCGCCCTGCCCCCGCGGGGTTGCCAGCGGATCGATTTCGAGCGGGATCCAGACCTTCTGGTTGTCCGGGAATGCAAATCCCTTGGGCATGATCCCGATGATCGTGCGGGGAATGCCGTTGGTTCGGACGGTTTGTCCGAGGATATCTCGTGAACTCTCGTAGCGATCGCGCCAGATATCATAGCTGAGGACGATTACCGGCCGGGCTCCTGGGCGATCTTCCCTTGCGTTGAACGTACGGCCAAGTATCGGCTTGACCCTGAGAGTGTCAAATGCCCCTGCGGTCATTTGTCCGGCGGCGACGCGTTCCGGCTGCGCTCCGGACGATACCAGGTTGACGGCTTCCATGGACCAGGCGCCCATGGTCTCGAATACCGTCTGCCGCTGCTGCCAGATGGAGAAATCGTGGACGCTCACGGGCACATTCCGCAAATTTCGTGAAGGATTCGTGTTGGCGAGCGCGACTATCTTCTCGCTGTCCTCAAAGGGGAGGCCCTTGAAAAAAGCTCCGTTCACGATGCTGAAGACCATCGTGGAAATCCCGATCCCCAAACCAAAGGTCAGGATCGCAGTGATCGTCAAAGTAGGGTGTTTGATGAGCATCCGCATGCCGTAACGAATGTCCCGACCAAGATGGTTCATAGAATCCCCCCCTGCGGCGTAAGCCGGTCGTCACGCACTCAAAGATCCCCTTCCTCAATCAAAGGAACGCATTTTGATGCAAATTGGTTCCACACGCGCGCGCCTTGGCAATTTCCGAGCCTGGACGAGCTGGTGTCAGGTCTGGAAAATTTAGTTTTTCGGGGCCTGGTATCTGTCGGTTTCTCCCAGGAACAATGGCAGCTACAAAGACAGATACGCTTTAGCCCCGCATTTCTCAGGTTTGTAATCTTGTCCGCGCAATCCGCGCTTTTCTCGGCGCAATCCGCGCTAAAAGCGATGTGACCGTTCGTCCTCAGGGCCGGTGGCCACATCAGACTGCAAATGCTTTCAGCGCGGATGACGCGGAAAAAGCAATTGCCCTCAGAATCTGGTGAGAAGTTCAGGTCAGACGGCCTCAGGACATTTTGGGGCTCTCCGTTCCCGCACATACCTAACCGGGGACGCCGCGTTTGAGGGAAATAATGGCAGACAACAGCGCGCCGGCGGACCCCAAAACTAAATTTTCCAGGCATGACACCGAGCCCGGTGACACCGAGCCCCGCTAAATTTTCCAGGCATGACACCGCGGCCCGAGCCTCAGAGCGCGCAGAGCATAGCCGACCGGACGCAGCCGCGCGACTGGTTTGGAACGCCCGGTGCATCGTTTCCGTCAGCTGTTCGCTGTCTCTGCCCGAACGTACCGAGTGGTCCACCATTTCACGGAAAACAGCATCCGGACAGATACCACGACGAACCAGAGGCCTACAAAAGGTCCGATATCAATGAGCCCTGATTCGCCGGGCGGTGTCGGAAAGGTCCAGAGATTAAGCAGGAGGAGGAGCGACCCTGCGAACACCGTTATTCCGCCCAGCACCCTCCCGAACCGTGGGTGTTTCCACAACACCGCTCCCAGCAGTATGGTCGCGACCGAGATATATATGTCCCAGGAGACGTCCATTCCGAGTTGCACCATGTTGAGTCCAGTCCAGGCGGATCCCAACGCGGCACGGGTAGCCGACGGAAGACTTATGAAGAGAGATTGCTGAACGACAAGCATGAGATTGACAATGGTGCCGCCGATTACGCCGAAAACCGTTGCCGTCTGGAGCGCAGCCGAATTCTGGTGCGCACGGAGAAAATGATAGAAGCCCATGAAAGCCACGGACAATAAGGGTCCCATGGAAAAAGCCAGAACGAGTGTAACGCGGGATGGCAGATTCCCCATTGCAGCGGCAAAGTATGCCGCAATCCCCAGAACTCCGGCGACAGGACCGATCCTCACCCAAGATGCGGAAAGGTCGTAATTGACCTGCACGATTTTCACCGCGCCTTTCATTCTCCCTCCCGAATCGTCACGAAGCCGACAGACCCGTGCAACCGAAATCGTGAAGGTCGCGGACTCCGTGACTGAAATGGCTCCCTGCGAGTTCTCAAAGGAAGTCCTCGTGAATAGGTTCGATCTTGCTGCCCGACCAGGCCGTCATAACTAGGCCGGCAGCGTCAGTGTCAGACACGGCCGGAGGTTCGCACCGCGACGGTTCCCTTGTCGCTGGCCGCAGCCGCCAAATCGAGCGAAGGGATTTCGCCCAGGCTGGTACAGCGTCGGCGGGTCACCGCCCAACAAAGTACGCTTTCGGCAGGAAGACCGCTGTGATCAAGCAGCTTGTTCTTCCTATCCATCGGGATTCCTCAGTCTACCCTAAAGAAAATGTAGTGCCGCGGAAGAGGGTAGAGTCCCCATTTTCCCGATCTTCCCGGATCTCAGGCCTGGACACGGAGTATTCTCCCCGTCCAGAGCCGGGACAGGAATTCCTGGATCGGCAGAATCTCGACTTTCCCGTCTCGCAGGACATGAGCTCCCAGATAGATCCCAAACGCCCTCGAGACCATTTTTTCATCTACGCTCCGGCGCAACACGGAAGAATACTGCCTTTGCCACCGGGCGGAGCTCTTCAGTTCGAAGGCGATGGACGCGTTGCCGCGCGACCAAATGAAATCAATCTCAACACCCGACGGCGTATGCCAGTAGCTGATCTCGCCGCCGGCATTCAGATAGGCAGCGGCGGAACGAAGTTCATGCAAAAAAAAAGTTTCCAGGAGGGCTCCTTTTTCCAGGTCGGTCAAAGGATCCCTGACGCGGTTGGCGAGAGTGCGTGCTACGCCGGCATCGAACAGGTAGAACTTCGCCCGCGCCGCTTCACGCACCTTCGCCCGAGGCTGCCAGCCAGGAACCCAGCATCCGACCAGCGTGTCTATCAGCGTGTCAAAATAACGCTGCACGGTTGTTCGAGCGACTCCCGCATCGCGCGCAATGCCGGCAGTGTTGACCGCCTGGCCGTTCATGATCGCCGCAATCCGGAGAAACCGCGCAAACGAACCCAGGTCTTTGACCAGCGCTTCCTGCTGAATTTCCTCTCGCAGATAGGTGCCTGCATAGGCTTCGAGCAAGTCCACTGCCAGATCGGACTTTTGTTGCACCGCCGGGAGCGTCCCGATCGCAAGGAGTTTGCTGATATCACGCGGAAAGCTGAGTTCCATCGACGTGAGCGGAAACATGCGGCGTTCGATCACGCGGCCGGCGAGCAGATCCACATCCATCCTGCGCAGCTTGCGGGCACTCGAGCCGCTCATCGCGAATCGATACTCATCGCCATGGATCGAAATCAGGTCGTGCACTTCCCTAAGCAGGGAAGGGAGCCGCTGGACTTCGTCGACGACCACCCAGCTCCCCGGAGGACGGGCTTCCACGGCACTTCGAAACAGCCCTGGATCCTGCAGCAAAGGCAGGTAATCACGATCCAGCACCAGGTTGAACCAGAGCGCATTTCCAAGTTTGTCGCGCAGCCACGTGGTCTTGCCGGTGCTGCGGGGCCCAAACAGGAAAAAGGAGTGATCCGGCAAACGGAGTGTACGTGTAAACATCGCGGGCATTTTACATTGTTTTTTGCCCTAGGTCTATGCATTTGTCATTACGGGGTCGGAGCACGATTCACCCCGGAAACACAGAGGGCTCACGTAAAATGGGTCGCGGTTGGGCCGGTCATCGCTGGCCGCCCCCCGCACAGATCCGTACGGGCGCTACTAACGCATACGGCTCCTACCTCGGATGTCTGGCGTCAAAGCGCGTGTGGGGAAAAGGGTGAATTATGCAGGGCCGGGGCAACCAGCAGTCAAAACGGCGCTGCAGTCGGTTCCAGTGAGGTTTCCCGGTTCTCGTGCATGAAGTTTCCTAGCGTGCCAGGGGTCTTCGACTACGCAAGGCCCATGACATGCTCGCGCTACCGCATGCCCTGGCATTGCCTTGCCCACCAGTGCCTCTGTTTACGCTTCGCGCCTCGCCTCGCGACGATACGTGCAAAACTCGAGGTCAGGATGGTTCGCTACTCCTTTCCTGTAAGACTCTTTCATTCTCGACTTCATGCCGGTTTATCCCGGCGCTCGTGGCGTCCCCATTTTCTAGCACTGATCGATTACGAGATCGGGGGAAGGTATCTCAACAGCGAATCCAAGCCGATTGACAGTGCACCGGACAATGTCATACAAAGAGCAGCCATGGCCACGATACTGAACGTAACGCAGATCAAAGAAGCGCTGGCACGGCTCGATCCGGCCGGCACGATTGTAAAAGAGATCGAAGAGGGCTTCGTCGCCTATTCGCAGGGGAAGGTCGTCGTTCCCCCTGTTGGCGAGTTGGTCTTCGACCGGCCCCGCGGCGACATGCACATCAAGTATGGCTACATCAAAGACGACGATTATTTTGTCATTAAGGCGGTCTCGGGCTTTTACGAAAACGCGCGGCTGGGATTGCCGGTCTGCTCCGGACTGATGCTTCTTTTCAGCCAGAAGACCGGAGAACTCATGTGCGTCCTGCTTGACGAGGGACTGCTCACCCACGTGCGCACAGCAGCCGCAGGCGCGGTTGCGGCAAAATACTTCGCGCCGCGGAACGTCCGCTGCGCCGGCATCTTCGGCGCCGGCATTCAGGGGCGCCTCCAGCTCGAATACCTGCGCTACGTGCGTGAATTCAAGGATGCCATCGTCTGGGGCATCAATCAGGAAGAACTGGATCGATACCGGGCCGACATGGAAGCCAGGGGCTTCCGCGTGCGCACGACGTTCGATGCCGAGGAAATCGCGTCGGCCTGCAATGTCATCATCACCGCCACTCCCTCCCAAACCCCGCTGCTCACGGCGGGGCAGGTACGAAAAGGTACCCACATCACGGCTATGGGCTCAGACACTGCGGAGAAGCAGGAGCTGGATGCAGAGATCCTCCGGAAAGCCGACCGGCTTGTCGTCGACAGCATCAGCCAGTCGCTTCTGCGCGGGGAAGCCGCCCGCGCCTTGCAGGCGGGCGTGATCCGCAGAGAGAACATGATGGAGCTGGGCACCGCGATCGCCGATCCCCGGTGCCATCGCCAGTCTGAAGACGAGATCACCGTCGTGGACCTGACGGGAGTCGCAGTTCAGGACATCCAGATATGTAAAGCCGTCTGGCGGGTGGCCGCCGAAAAGTACGGTCATGTTTGACCTGCCGGCCAATCGAGCCGGCTGCTTCACTTCACCGAACCGTCGCGTATCTCTCCGCTCTAGCTCAATCCGACGGGAGGCTGGCGCAGATCGAGGCAGCCCGCGAGCGACCAGGTATAAGGCGGGAATTCCCTGTTCGCTGGAGATCCCTGTGGATGTGAAGAACCTGATGATCAAAGCCGTGGTCTACGACATGCAGGGCGACAGGGTGGGCAGCAAGCACACCCGGGTGGAGAGATTCCGGCGCCCGTAAGCTTGAAGATCAGTTGCCCTGCGGCAATAACGCCGGAATGTTGCTCCGGACCGTCAATAGCGACTGCCTCGTGGTCTCTCCAAAAAATCCTCGAGCCCTGGAGTCTTTGAGTCCTGGCGGTCATGCACTCCCAGCACCGCTCCTGTGGGACTCTTTCATTCTCGACTTCATGCCGGTTTATCCGGGCGCTCGGACGTCCCCGATTTTTCGAGCCAGGTGGCGGGTATTCTGGTGCCGGATATTCTTGCGGACGCCCGGAGTATATTTTAAAATCGAATTCTAATTTTGGTACACCAGGGCGCCGGGATCTCGGACGCTCGAGGGCCAGCGATGTCGAGATTTCTGCAGGCGATGATGACGGTCGCGCTTGCCAGCAGCATAGCCGCGACGAGGGCGGAAGCCCAAGTTGCCGCGAAAAAACCCCAGGCCGCCGACCCTGCGGCATCCACCCGTCAAGCTCTGAGCTTGGCAGACAGAGGCCGCTGCACGGAGGCCCTGCCGGTTTTGAAGCGCAACACGCAAGGCCTGCCGGACAAGCAGCTTCGCTACCTCGCCGCATTTGCCACCGTTCGCTGCGGCATGAGTGTGAACGACACCGCAGCTGTCGTGACGGCTCTGTCGCTGTTGCAGCGCGATTTCCCTGACGATCCGGAAGTGCTCTACACCGCCGCCCGCATCTTCTCCCAGCTTGCCGATCGAAACGCTCATGATCTGGCCACACGGTTCCCCAAATCGCCGCAGGTTGGCAAGCTCAACGCGGAGGCGCTTGAATCGAAGCAGATGTGGAAGGAGGCGATTGAGGCCTATCGCAATATCCTGGCGCAGGATCCCAAGGTCCCGGGCATCCACTACCGTATTGCTACGATTCTGCTCGATATATCATCCACCGCGGAGGCGGCTGCGGAAGCGAAGAAGGAACTGGAGGCGGAGCTTCAAATCAATCCTGACAACGCATCGGCCGTTTTCGTGCTGGGTGAGGTAGCACGCCGGGCGGGCTCTTGGGACGAAGCTATCCGGCTTTTCACGCGCGCCGCGCAATTGGATGTCGGGTTTATGGAGGCTTACTTCTCGCTCGGCATGTCGCTTAATGCGGCGGGCAAATACGCGGATGCGATCGCGCCGCTGGAGCGCTATGCCAAGGGCGTGCCGGACGACCCGGCGGGACATTATCAGCTTGCCATCGCATTCTCCCGCACCGGCAACAAGGCGGCCGCGGATCGCGAACTACAGCTTCAACGGGAAGCACTCGCAAAAAAAAGGTTGGCGTGCGCCGACCCACGAACGCACCAGCGCCCTGGTGAACTCCGTAATGGAGGCGTCGATCTCAATGCTCCCCTGGTCTAGATCGCGCCGCCGTTTCCTGACCCGGCTCGGCCAGGCTGGGTTGTTTGCCGTGTTGCCGCGCGGCATACGCGACATCTTCTCTGCGCCACAGGCGCCGCCGGTGTTCGAAGAGATTGCTCCCAACGTAAGCGGTATCCACTGGAGACACGTCGCAGGGCTTACTCCCGAAATGTACGTGCCCGAATCGCTCGGCGCCGGCTGCGCATGGATCGACTATGACAACGACGGCTGGATGGACATCTACCTGATCAACAGCGGCAAGTGCGACTTCTTTGATCCGCCCCGGCCGCTCCGCAACGCGCTCTATCACAACAACCGCGACGGCACGTTCACCGATGTAACCGAACGCGCGGGCGCCTTCGGCACTGCCTATGGAATGGGCGTCGCGGTCGGGGATTACGACGGCGACGGATTCCCCGATCTTTACGTCACGCAGTACCCGCGCAACGTCCTCTATCACAACAACGGGGATGGCACTTTCACCGACGTGACGGAGAAGGCCGGCGTAGCCGCGCCGGGCTGGTCCACCAGCGCCGTCTGGTTCGACTACGACAACGACGGCCGCCTCGACCTGTTCGTCTGCGAGTTCCTGGAATTCAGCAAGGCGAAAAACATTTACTGCGGCACCCCGGCCCTGCGCGCCTACTGCATGCCGACTGCGTATCCAGGATTACCATGTCGGCTGTTCCACAACAACGGCGACGGCACCTTTACCGACGTCACCCGCGAAGTGGGTCTCCTCAAAGAGGCCAAGGCCTGGGGGGTCGTGGCGGCTGACATCAACAACGATGGCTGGATGGACCTGCTCGTTTCCAACGACAAACTCCCCGCTTTCCTCTTCGCCAACCGCAAGGGCAAATTCGAAGACATAGGCCCCCTCAGCGGCGTCGCTTACAATGTCATGGGCGTGGCCCGCTCCACCATGTGCGTGGACGCCGCCGACTTCGACCAGGACGGCTGGATCGACCTCTTCACCACCACCATAGACCACGAGATGTACTCGCTCTATCGGAATCTGAAGAATGAGATTTTTGACGACCTTTCGATACCCAGCGGCATCGGTGCCGCCACCATGCGCATGAGCGGAATGGGGAGCCGCCTCTTTGACTACGACAACGACGGCGACATCGACCTGATTTTGTGCAACGCTCACGTGGACACGGTCGTGCAGCAGCGCATCCCCGATGTGAAGTATAACGAGCCGATGCTGCTCTTCCGCAATTCCGGGGGGCGCTGGCAAAACGTCAGCGCGCAGAGCGGGCCCATCTTTGCCAAAGACATTGGCGCACGCGGGCTGGCGCTCGGCGATTTCGACAACAACGGCTCGGTGGATCTGCTGATTTCGACCAACGACGGTCCGCCGATCCTGCTGCGGAACAACGCCGGCCGGCAAAACCACTGGCTCGGTGTCAGACTCAGGGGCCGCAAGGCCAATCCCGACGCCATCGGTGCGAAGATCACCTATCAGTCGGGAGACTTCCAGCGCCACCGCTGGCTCGTCGGCCGCGGCGGCTTTCTCTCGGCACACGACCCGCGCGTCGTGCTGGGCTTGGGCCCGCGCACCAAGATGGATTGGATCGAAGTAAAATGGCCCCCGCCTTCAGACAAGGTCGAGCGCTTCGTCAATCCGCCCATCGATCGCTATGTCACAATCGTCGAAGGAGAGGGCAAATGGGTGTAACCAGATATTGTTGCGAGACAAGTGTCCAAAGTCGTGGTGACGATTGTAGGGGCGACCGGCCGGTCGCCCGATCACACGAGGTCCATGAGGTTCATTCGAATGGTTTGCTCTCTTGTTTCCCCCACGACGGGCGACCGGCCGGTCGCCCCTACGGGAGCTTGTTGCGGCTGCGACCAACCAAACTCATCCCTGCGCGCCTGGCGCTGATCACGGCCGTGGTGTGGTTTTCCCTGGCCGGCCTGGCCGACCCGATATTTGCCCAGCGCGGCGGCAAATCCGGACAGAGCAACTCGGCGGCAGAAGCCGAGATGCAAAAGGGAATTGCATTTACCCGCAGCGGAAAGTTCAGTGAAGCCATCCCGCACTTTCTGGCCGCGCAAGGACAGGTTAGCGATGCCTTCGCACTCAGCTTCAACCTGGCGCTCTGTTACGTGGGTACCGGGCAATACCCGCCGGCCATTGCATTGCTCAACGAACTGCGACAAAACGGCGGCAGCAACGCCAACGTCGAGAATCTGCTGGCGCAGTCGTTGATCGGCAACCGGCAGCCGGAGGAGGCGTTCGCTGCTTTCCAACGCGCGGCCCGCCTGGCGCCTGATAACGAGAAGTTCTATCTCTACATCATCGAGTCGTGCATGAACGGCGGCTATTACGACATGGGCCTCAAAGTGGTGGAGGCGGGGTTGAAGCGCCTGCCGCGCTCCGCGTCCCTGGTGTTCGAGCACGGCATTCTGCTCGCCCGGCTGGATTTTATCGACGAGGCCATGAAGGAACTCCAGAAGGTAAGCCAACTGGCGCCGGGGAGTGATGTCGCTTACATCGCCGCGGCTCAGAAGTGCATTTTCGAGAGCAACGTGGAGGAAGCCGTACGCATAGCCCGCGAGGGCATCGGCAAAGGGAAACAGCACTTCATGCTGCTGGCACTCTATGGCGAGGCGGTGATCCTCTCCGGGATCGAAGTCCGCAGTCCGGAATTCGCCGATGCCCGCTCCGCTCTGGAGCAGTCCGTCGCGCTGAGCCCCACCTATGTCAGCGCGCGGATGTCTCTCGGCAAGCTGTATTTGATGGAGGGCCGCATCGACGATGCCATCGTGCACCTGAATGTGGCCCGGGAGCTGGATCCGAAAAACTCCGCGGTCTATTCCAACCTGGCAGCAGCCTACCGCCGGCGAGGTGACACAGCGCGGGCCGAAGAGATGCTCGCTATCCTGGACAAGCTAAACAAAGAAGAAATAGAGAGAATCCGAAATGCGCCCGGCGACCGCAAGGCCGGCTATATGGCGAATCCTGTCATAAAGAAGAAATAGCGGGCATCCGGACGGCGCCAACTAAAGAAGTTGGGGCGTAAGCGGGGAGGCCCCAAGCACCGGCATTGAATAGCCGCGGGCGTCAGCTCGGAGGCTGGAGTCTGGACATATGCACGAGGGTTAGGCCCGAAGGACCGCCAGCGAAGAGGCCCGACCGTGAGGTCGGGATACAAGATCACGAGAGCAATGAGCGCCGAGGGGAGGGCACTATATCAGAATGGAAAAGAGGCCTTTCAGTGCGATCTGGCTCTTATGAGGGGGACTAACAATGGTTCAACTTCGACGCGTTTGCACCTGCCTTGCGGTTTTGGGTTTGATGCTACCGGGGCTTGCGGCCACGGCGGCCGAGCTTTCCAATCGGGCATTCCAGATCCAGTATGACGGCTCCGGGATCCGGAGCCTGAAGCGCACGAACGACATCCACGACACCGAATACATCGGCGCCAACGGCGCGCTCGGCAGCGTGGTAATCCGCTACCGGTCGGCACCCAACGGCTTCTGGCGCGAACTGCGCGAACTGCTCGGACCAGAGCCGCAGGCGGGCGCGCAGGCGGTTGCATACCGGGTCGGCACGCTGCTGCCGACGCTGGCCGCCAAGAGCACCGCGAGCGCGGCCGTAGGTGCCGGGGGACTGCGGGCGCTGAATGATGGCCAGGTTCCCGCCTCCGGTGGTCGCGGCGGCGGTCCCGGAGGCCGCGGCGGCGGTCCCGGCGCACCCGGCGGCGCAACCCAGGTCCCGATGTTCACCTGGTCCGGCGCGCGCGGCCAGACCCAATGGGTGCAGTACACGTTCCCCACGGAAGAGGAGGTCTCCCGGGCCGAGGTGTTCTGGGTGGCTGAGGCGAATGCCGTCACCCTGCCCCAGTCGTGGCGTCTGCTCTATCGTGACGGCCGGGAGTGGAAGGAAGTCCGTAGCCGCGCTCCTTATGCGCCGGCCCCGAATGCCTTCACCGTCGTCGAGTTTGACCCGGTCAAAACGTCGTTGATGCGGATAGAAGTTACGCTGGCGCCGAACGCCGCCGCTGGCGTCGCCGAGTGGCGCGTCGGGCCCGCGCAGATCCCGGTGCCGCCCGCCGATTTGAAGGTGAACCAGACGTTCAGACTCGACGGCGAAGTCCTGGACTGGACCCTCACGCTGGCCAATGACGGCAGCAGGGCGCTCGAAATCGGCGACCTGGCGGTGCCGTTTAACTTTGCCGAACGCACAGGCGCCCGCGGCGACATCTATACGCGTAAGCTCCTGCGCCACTCGTTGGTCGCCGGGCACGGCTCCTGGATCTACTGGCAGCGCAGCGGCGGCGACGGCCCGTATCTCATCATGACTCCCATGGGCCGAACAGGGTTCGAGTATTTCGACAACTCGGGCGGAGCCTTTACGCCTTACATCCACGCGCAGGCGGCAGCGGCGGCGGCCATCGCCGGTGGCGGCAACTGGCGCCTGCCGGTAACAAACCTGAAGCTCGCGCCTGAGGGCGCACCGGGTGCTGCAGTCACTTACTCATTCCGCTTTCAGTGGGCCAAAGATTTCGCCGCCGTACGCGACGTGCTGTTCAAAGAGAACAAATTCGACACCGTGATCGTCCCGGGGATGACGATCCCGATTGATCTGCCCGCCATGATTTCGCTGCGCACCAACAACCGGATCGACGCCGTCGAGGCCGAGCATCCTGCCGGCACCAAAGTCGAGTTCGTCGGCGATAAGGGGAACGGCGTCAAGGTCTACCGGGTGCAGTTTGCGAAACTGGGCGAGAACATGCTCAAGATCAAATACGGCGGGCTGTGGACCTCGCTCGAGTTCTTCGTTACGGAACCGCTCGAAACTGTGATCCGGAAACGGGCCTCGTTTCTGGTCACGCACCATCAGCACCAGGATCCGCAGAAGTGGTACTACGGCGTCTTCGCCGAATGGGATCAGAAAAACGAGATCCTGCGCAGCCCCGAAGATCGTGACGGCCTCTCCACCTGGCTGACCGACGCCGACGACGATGCCGGCAACGCGCGGCCCGCTTACGTTGCATCGAAGAACGTCTTCTTCCCCAACCAGGCGGAAATCGACAGCCTGGAGCTCTACATCAGCAAGTACCTGTGGGGCGGGATGCAGATGACGGAGAAGGAGAAATATCCGTACGGCATTTACGGCATTCCGAACTTCAAGGTCAATCGCGAAAGCACGGATGAAGGCCGTAACGGCCAGGCTCATCTCTGGCGTATCTATGACTACCCCCACATCATCATGCTTTACTACCGCATGTTCCACATTGCCAGGTTCTATCCCGAAAAGGTCAAGTACCTCAACGCCGAGCAATACCTGGAGCGCGCCTATCGCACCGCGGTCGCCTACTGGACGGTTCCGAACGAGATCGAGAAGTGGTCGGCCAACGAGGTCGGAACGATGAACGAAGCCTTTATCCCCGAGTTGATCCGTACGCTCGAGGAGGAAGGCAAAAAGGAATGGGCCGATACGCTGCGCGGCTATTGGGAAAGCAAAGTCGAGCGTTTCGTCAACAAAACGCCGAACCTCTACGGTTCGGAGTTTGCGTTTGATTCCACCGGTTTCGAATCGACCGGCGCATTCGCGAAGTACGCGCTGAACCGCGTCCTTAAGCCGGGCGCGACGGCCGAGCCCAATCTGCCGGAGGCCGACCTGCGCCGCAGCGTCACCTACGACGCCGCGCTGAAATTCATGAATTTCCAGCTGCTGCTGAACATGTGCGATCGCGGCTGGCTTGAGACTACCTATTATCAGCTTGGGAGCGATTACCGCGGCTCGCTGTCCTACCTGCTTAGCTACATGTCCCAGCTGGGAGGGTGGTCGATCCTGGACTATGGCCTGAATTTCGCCACCGATCCCACCGACTACCTGCGGCTCGGCTATGCCTCTTCGCTCAGCTCGTGGGCGCTGGTCAACTCCGGCACCGCCGAGAGCGGCTACGGCTACTGGAATCCGAGCAAAGAAAACGACGGGGCTACCGGCGGCGGCTTCGTTCCGGAGGCGATGGGGCGCGGTTGGATCGGCAAACAAATGGCGCGCGGCGCCTGGTACTACAGCGCCGAAGAGGACGTGGGCTACTGCGGCGCGTTGCGCACTCACGCCACGATCGTGGCGCGGGATCCGGCTTTCGGCGAAATCGCTTATGGCGGCCTGCTGACGCGCCAGGGCGCTTCCGTCCGGGTGATTCCGCGTGACGGGCTGCGCGTACGATTTCACGTGATCCGCGATCAGGAGCGGCTTCACATGGAGCTCGATCACGACGGCTACGCCAAAGAGCAGCCGATCGTCGTCGATGACGGCCTCGGCAGGATCCAGTTCACGCTCGAAAACCGCACCGGGCGCGCCCATGAAACCGGTTTGAGGATCGCCGGCCTGCCGGCAGGCGAGTACGCGGTCGCCGTCGGCGGACGCACAACCGCAACCGTGCGCGGCGGCTCAGCGCAGGAAACCAGGGTTGCTCTGCCGGTCGGCGCGGTCGCCGCCGTTCCGGTATCAATCACGCGCACGTCTCGTTAAGATCGGTACCTTTTAAAAGTTGTTCGGCCCGCCGATCTGTTTGTTGTCGGACGTGCAGCAACTCGAGATGAAATCCACGTCGGCCGAGACGGGATGATTTTTCATGATATTCTTGTAATCCTATGAGCCACGGGCCACGGTATTATGCCGCCTGCTGTCAGACCGATTTTGCGAGCCCGGCTTCGCGACGGGAAATTCCCGCGCGGGTGGACCGGATGCTTGAGCTGATCGACTCCGCCGTGATCGGCTATGAGCCCTTTTTTCCCGTGCGCCTCGTGGTTTTTCCGGAGTTCGCCCACACTCCACCGGTCTACAACACGGTCCGCGAGCTGGAGGAGCATCTTGCGGTTCCCGTGCCTAACGAGCACACGCACCGGTACTCACTGCGCGCCCGCCACCATGGGATCTACATCCAGACCGGCACTTTTCTGGAAAAAGACGAGAATTACCCGGGTGTCGTCTTCAACACCACATGCCTGGTGGGGCCCGATGGTGTTCTTGCGCGATATCGGAAAACCCACCCGTGGATCCCATGGGAGGTTCATGCCAGCCCGCACGACATCCCCGGCTACAGCGAAGACCCTTTTCCCGTGGTCGACACCGAGTTGGGGAGGCTGGGGGCAGCGATCTGTTATGACTGGCTATTCCCCGAGGCCATTCGCCAGCTGGCTCTCAAGGGCGCGGAGGTGCTGATCCGGGTTTCTGCCTACATGGACCCATGGGGAACAGCGGCTCCCCTGGACTGGTGGACACTGGTGAATCGTTGCCGGGCGCTCGAGAACATCGCTTATGTGGTGGCGGTCAACCAGGGGGCGCGCCTTGCCAACTACCCGCCGTTCAGCTGGCCCGGCGGGAGCATGGTGGTGGACTTTGACGGGCGAATTCTCGCCCAGGCCGAACCCGGTCCGGGCGAGAGGATAGTTGTGGCGCCAGTGGATATCGATGCCCTGCGCGGAGAGCGCGCCCGCCGTCGCGGGCATCACATGCTTTCTCACCTGCGCACCGAGCTCTACTCCGGGTATTCCCGTCCGATCTATCCCCGGGGGGCCGAAGCGCTCCCGCACACCATCGAGGAAAACAACCGGCTGATTGAGAAGGCGAAGGCCGGGGGGCCGCCTCTGCCGCCGCGCCGGGAGTGAATCGCGCCTGCCGCGAGCGCGCGGAGTCCCGAATGAATTCGCCCGCTCCATTCGAGTTTGGCAGGACGCGCCTGGAATCACTTTGCTTGAACGCGCGGGAATGGACGGTCCACCAGCCCCACGCCTTCCTTGACCGCGATGATCTGGTCGCTTTTCAGTTTTTCGAGCTTCGAGATCATCCCACTGGGCCAAACGATTTCGACCGCGTCAACCTGTGCATGCTCTCCCAATCCGAAGTGCAGGCGTGGGTCCTGGGCCGACTGGTAACTCATGCCGCCTTTCCTCTGATCATACACCGCGAGATCTCCGGCAGTGACTTTCACACGAGCGCCCACGCCATCGCGGTTTGATTTGGCTCCGATGAGGAAAATCTCCAGCCAGTGATTTGTGTTGCCGCCATCGTTGCGCAGGAGCTGGGGCTTTCCGCCGCAGCTGCTGACGAGAATGTCCAGGTCGCCGTCATTGTCGAAATCACCCGTTGCGCAACCGCGGCTCACGTGCGGCTTCTGCATGTCCGGCCCCAGCCGATCGCTGACGTTCTCAAACTTGCCGCGGCCTACGTTGCGGAACATCTGCTTGGGCTCCGCGTAGGTCGTATTCGGGTGGTAGAGTTGAATGTTGTCCATCACGTGACCGTTGGCGACGAACAGATCGCATGCGCCGTCGTTGTCGTAGTCAAGGAAGCGGGTGCCGAATCCGCTCACCAGGTAGGTGTCATAGCCCAATTTGGAGGACAACGTGGCATCTGTGAAGCTCTCATCGCCCATATTCCGGTAGAAGCGGTTGAGCTGCATGTCAAGATGGGTGATGTAGATGTCCAGCCTGCCGGTATTGGTGGTGTCGGCTGCATCCACCCCCATGCCTGCTTCCATCTGGCCATCGCCGCTCACTGCCGTCCCGGCAGGGTAGCCGACTTCGCGAAACGTGCCGTCGCCCTTGTTTTGAAAAAGGTGGTTGGGCTGAGCGTCATTGGAGATGAATACGTCCTGCCAGCCGTCGTTGTTGTAGTCAAAGGTCACCACGCCCAGGCCGTTCGCCGCCTTCGGACCGATTCCCGAGGACTGGCTCGCGTCGGCGAACGTGCCGTCCCCGTTATTGTGGTACAGCGCGGCCGGCTGGCCGTGGAACACATTGGGATGACAGTAGGCGCGCATGCCGGGGCCCTGATCGCCGCAGTAGAAGTTGCGCTCGGGCGTCCAGTCGACATAGTTCGCGATGATCAGATCGAGGCGGCCGTCGTTGTCGTAATCGAACCAGGCTGCGCTCGAGGCCCAGAGGCCGCGGTTTTGGACTTTGGCGCGCGCGGTGACGTCGGTAAACGTGCGATTGCCGTTGTTGTGATATAGGATGCAGCGGTCGTAACCGAGAACAAACAGGTCGGGGAAGCCGTCATTGTCGTAATCGCCGACGGCCACGCCCATGCCGAACAATCCGTCAGCTCCAACGCCGGCGGATTGGGTCACATCGGTGAAAGTTCCATCGCCGTTATTGCGATAGAGCGCGCTGCGCAGCGGCTGTTTCGGGGTGTAAACCTTGGTGGCTGCGCCGTTGACCAGGTAGAGGTCCATCAACCCGTCCTGGTCATAGTCGATCCACGCACAGCCGGCGCCCATGCTTTCAATCAAATACTTTTCGGGTGTCCAGGCGTTGTCGTGCACGAAGTTGATACCGGCAGTAGGCGCGATGTCGGTGAAAGTCACCACGGCGGGTGGAAGGGCCCCGCTCAAAAGCATGGCAGCACAGGTAGTTACCAGAAGGCCGACCCAGACTCGCCGCAAAATGTTGGACATACTGCTCACTGATAGCGCCTCACAACTCAGCTCAAGCTCGCTGATTCTAAGCGCCGAGGACCAACGGAACAAGGGAAAAGGATTTTCAGTCTGCCGCAAGGGCCCAAGGGCATACAAAAATATTTATTTAGGATTCGCAAGAAATGTCTTGACGTTATCATCCAGCGCTCGTATGCTCCCTGCTAAAAGCTGCGTAAGCAGGACATTTTGTATGCAGGTGCTTGTATCAACACCCCCAGGCATCGTGGCGGTCGGTTCTCCCGATCACTATCAGTCATCTTACGTTCTTTGGGGTCCCTGGCATTCACTCCATCATACTCGTCACGTTGCTTTCTGCTGAAAGGAGGCTCTAATGTCGCGCTGGTTTTTCGAAAGGAGTCTGTTCTGTATCACGATTGGGCTTATCGTTTTGGCTCTAACGGCGCCCGTGTGGGGACAGGAAACCCGCGGGCGAATCAATATCACCGTGCTTGACCCACAGGAGAAGGTGGTGCCGAATGCCGTGCTGGAGCTCGTCGATCTGGCGACGAACGAAATCCGTAATGCCGTGACCACGAGCGCAGGCACCTACACTTTTCCCAACCTGTCGGTTGGCAAGTACAAGCTGACGATTTCCAGCAAAGGTTTCCGGAATACAGTGTACGACGAGGTGACCGTCGCGGCGACCAAGGCCACCGATATCCTGGCGGCTTTGCAGGTCGGTGCGCCGACTGAGGTGATCACCGTCGAGGCCGCAACGCCGGTTGTGGAGACGACGGCCGTGGCCATTGGCTCGACCATTGATGTCAAAAACATCGGCTCCTTGCCTCTCCAGGGCCGCGACATTGGCCAGTTTACACGCTATGTTCCCGGGTATACGGGCACGTGGAATGGTCTGCCGACGGCCGCCCAGGGCAACAACATAGATGGCGTCATCAGCAGCACGAGCCGCATGAAGTTCGGCGGCAATTCCCAGCCGAGCGTCAGCGTCCGGCTGGAGAACATCGAGGAGATGACGGTGCAGACCGCCCAGCTCGACGAAAACCAGGGCTTCGGCGCGGCCGCCATGCAAGTCAACTATACAACCAAACGCGGGACCAACACGTGGCACGGCAGCTTCTTCGAGGATCTCCGCAACGATTGGCTGAACGCCAACACCTGGTCCGGCAATGCCCGCGGCGTCCCCAGGGCGAGGATCAAGCTGAACGATTTTGGCGGCAACGTCGGTGGTCCGGTCTTCAAGGACAAGCTGTTCTTCTTTTTCAGCCTCGCCACCTCGCGGCAGCCGGGCACTTCGACCCGAGGCGCCACTGTCCTGAATCCGGCCGGGCAGGCAGGAAATTATACCTACGTCGGTTCGGACGGGCAGAGCCATACCGTCAACGTGCTTCAATTAGCCAAAGCCTATGACCCCACGCTTTCGAACACCACGAACAGTGTGATAGCCGCTCAGCTGGCACTCATCAACAGTGCCATCGTCGGGGCGACAAGCACCCCCAACACCGACCTGCTCACGAATGCGATCAACTGGCAAACGCCGAATCCAGACATACGCTGGTTCCCGACGTTCCGCGTGGATTACTCCCCCGTTTCAAAATGGCGCTTCAGCGTGACCGCGAACCAGACCAAGAGGTCACAACCGACTTCCGGAGCTCCCCTTTTCCCGGGACAGGAGTTTACTGACAGGGCTGGTGGTTTTAAATCCAATAACATCTCCGGTTCGCTGGGGATTGACTGGACGGCAACGAATACGATGCTCAATGCCTTCCGGTTAGGCTACCTGTATCCGTATGCCCAGAATGGCTTTACCACCTACGATTGGGGTGCACATCCCTTAGACGTGACTTGGCCGTTGGTCACTTCGCCGATGACATATAGTTATCCGATCCCCACGTATTATCCCGTCTGGACCCTTGCCGATACGCTCAACTGGCAGAAGGGAAAGCACGCGCTCAGTTTTGGGTTCTCGGCTTATCGTGAGCAGGATAAATATTGGAATGGAGCGGAGCCTACGTGGCAGAACGTCGGGATGGATGTCGGAGATCCCGCTGTCAATGCCTTGACCAATGCGGGCAGCTACCAGCCATTGCCTTTTTCGAATACGAACCAACAGGGCACTGCGCGCAGCCTGTATGCGCTGCTGACCGGGCGCGTCTCCTACATGACGGGGATGTACAAGTACGACAAGAAAAGCGCTCAATACATCCAGAAGCCGTTGGGGCACTTCGATCTGAACGAACTCGCCAAGGCAGGGGGGATATTCATCCAGGACGCCTGGCACATGCTGCCGAATCTGACCATTAACGCCGGCTTCCGCTGGGATTTCACCGCGGCGAGCACAGACCTGAATGGATTGTATCACAGCGCCACCTTGTCCTCGATCTGGGGGCCTTCCGGCGTCGGCAATCTTTTCAAGCCCGGCACTCTCACCGGCAACATGAATCCGACGATCGATGAGATTGCGAATCCTTATAACAGCTGGTACGTCACGCCGCAGCCGTCATTGGGGATCGCCTGGAGCCCGAAGTTCGGGAACAGTTTCCTGAAAAAGATTTTCGGTGAGGGCAACACCGTAATCCGCACGAGCTTCTCGTATCGCAACTATACGGTACCGTACCAGTATTTCTGGAACAATGCGACCGATTACGGCTCGTTCTACTACCAATTCTATACGGCGACGGCACGGAACAGCACCGCGCCGGGAAGTTTTGCCCCGGGCAGTCTCTTCCTTGGGCAACCCTTCCCATCGTTTTCGTACGATCCGCCGTCCTATCAAAAGTCCATTCCCGCGGGAAATTTCACGTTCAACAACAGTTCCCAGGGGAACGGCATCAACGGGATGGATTACAACATCCGTCAGCCGTACACGATGAGCTGGACTTTTGGCATTCAGCAAAGGCTGGGTAAATCGCGTGCCCTTGAAGTCCGCTACAACGGAAACCGCGTCGTGCACCAGTGGCTGTCGTTAAACGTTAACGAGGTCAATGTGTTCGAGAACGGGTTCCTCCAGGATTTCAAGAACGCCCAGAAAAACCTGGCCATCAACGCCGCCAACGGCACTATCTCGTTCGCCAACCTCAATCCTGCTGGCGGCACGGTGGCTCTGCCGATCCTGACGGCGGCTTTCACGGGAGACCGGAACGGTTCGCAGACGAGCAGCGAGTTCAGGCGCGCTTCCTTCATCACAACCCTGAACACCGGCTCTGTCGGCGGGATGGCAAATGTGCTCACCACCTACGGCACGGTCCCGTACTTCTGCAACCTGGTGGGGTCCTCCTTCGCTCCCTGCGCCCGCATGGGATATACGGGGGCGGGTGCAGGCTACCCGATCAATTTCTTCCAGGCCAATCCGTACGGGTCGGGGATCCCGGTCACGGTGATGACGGATCCGGGCTATTCCAATTACAACGCCATGCAGGTTGATTTCCGCCAGCAGTACTGGCACGGCCTGCAGTTCAATGCCAATTACACCTGGAGCCACGGTCTGGGCGTAGACCCGGGGGGGACCGCTGGGGGGAACGACTGGACTGGCGCCTACACCACATATACCCTGCGTAATCTCCGGGAGAGCTATGGGCCAACAATAGACATTCGCCATGTCTTCAACATCTCCGGGTACGTGGACTTGCCCTTCGGGTCCGGGAAGATGTTCTTCAATGGAAAAGGCCCGCTTGACAGGGTCATCGGCGGCTGGAACGTCGGCACGATTATGACGTACCGGAGCGGATCCCCCGGCCGCATCACTGGCGGCTACACCACGTTCAACAACCTTGCCGATGGCGGCCTGAACCTCAACGGAATCACCAGGGAGGACCTCCAGAATGCCGTCGGAGTGTTTAAAACCAGCGCCAACTTTGTCCAGATGATCGATCCCAAGTACCGGACCGTAGGTGTCGGCGCCAATACGCAGTACATTACAGCCAACACCACGCCCGGCACATACGTCGGCGCGTTTTATATCTATGGCCCCGGCTCGTTCGAATGCGACATGAGCCTCAATAAGGCAGTTGCGATCACCGAACGGTCGCGGCTTACGTTCCAGGCGCAGTTCCTGAACGCTTTCAATCACCCGATCTTCCGAAACCCACCCAGCGGCGGCGTTCGTGGCAGCGGCTGGGCGACTACCACCGGCGCATCGAACGGTCCGCGGGTGATCGAATTCCGCCTGGCGATTTCGTTCTAGATCCGCCTCATCTTTGGTATGTAGTGCTGGGCCAGGTCCTCCGGGGACTTGGCCCAGTTTTTTTGCACAGGTGCGACCGCGCCTCCCGCGCGCTACTCCATCGGCAAGCTTGCAGGCTACCTGCCCAGGTATGTTTTTGCGCGAAAAGGAGTTTGAACCTCAAAGACTCCAAGGCTCAGAGAAACTCAATTTTGAGATCTTTGAGCCTTGGAGCCTTCGAGGTTTACTTTGTTTTATCGCCTTGAATCTTAAAAGCGGGTCCACCGGGCGGCGGAGAGTTCTTGGGAGCAGCGGGTGATTTCTCCTTCGTTCTGCAGGTGAACGCCATGGGCACAGGTATGCTTATGAGTTTTCATCGAATCCATCTGGTTTCGATGAACGAAACGCCCAGGCGCGGCAGTTCAAATTCCAGCGGCAGCTGCCCGCTCTTCAGCTCGATGGTTCTGGGCGCTTCAAAAAGCTCCAGCTGTCCGGCCTTTTTAAATTCAGCGAGTTGTTCCGGAGTCGGTGCTTTGGGGCTGCCGGCCTGCAGCCACCGGGTGTATGCGTTGCTGTGGGTTTCGTCGATCCGGTAATGCGTGACTCGGGCACGCTTGATGGAAGCATCCGGCGCACGAACCGACATCCGTATGGCCGCCGCGGGAGCAACCGCGACATCGTCGTGATAGTTCCAGAGAATGATCTGCGCAGCATCGGCGGATGCCGTGGCCAAGCCGTCGATGTCCGGTTGCCCGATGACTTTCTCCGCGATGATCTTATCCACGCCCAACGCGCCGCTGCTGGCCAGCCGGATACGCTTCCCCTTGAGCATTCCCAGCGTTTTAAACACATTGAGCACCGGCTTGTGGATGCCGTTGGTTGCCAGCGTGCGGAACCCCTCGAAATAGTCTCTCCCCTCGAACATAAAGGCCCACGTCAGGATGCCTTTCACGTTCACGCCTGTTCGCTCGGCCAGGTCGAGGGTGTGTTTCATCATCGCTGCCTCGTAAGCCGCATAGGCGCTGCCGTTGCGGTAGCCATTGGCAGGCTGAACGGTCGAGGATTGAGCGGCCAGGCCCTCCGGATCGCATTCGCCGATGATGATCGGCGTGTTTTTGTATTCCGGGAATCCGGCCACGATCTCGAAACCGGCCTTGTTGTTGGCCAGGTTGCCCGCGAGGTTCGTGCGCGCATGGCCATTCACAAAGGAAGTGGAGCCTTTGGAGTGGAATCCCACGTAATCCAGGCGCGTGCCGGTTTTCCCCGTGGCAGAATTCACGCCGCTGCGGCAGTGCTCGAGGAAATCACGCAGCCAGGCTGCCGGCCTGCGATAGGAAGGGCTGGTCGTGTGCGGCCCGCCCAAAATGGCCTTCGGCAGCACCCCGTGGAGCGCATTCTCGGTATAGTCGAACAACTTGCAGTATTCGTCGAACGTCCCCTGCCAATAGAAAATATCCGGCTCATTCCACAACTCCCAGAGCCATGTGGCCTCCGCCCCGCGGTAACGAGCAGCGCTGTGGCGCGCCCACTCGCGGATCAGGCCTGCCCATTTTTGATAATCGTTGGGCGGGAAGGCCCAGCCGGCCCATTGATTCGGTGGATATACGTGTTGATAAGGATCAGGTTTGACGGACAGCGCCTTGGGCATGAAACCGATTTCGACGAGCGGCCTCACACCCGAGTTCACGATCGAATCGAAAATGCCGTCCATGATCTTCCAGTCATAGACAGGAGTCCCGGCAACATCTTCTGTGTAGGCGTTCGTCGAACCCCACTTGAGCGCGGGGACGCCATTGCCGGTGTTAAGCAGAAAATGCGAGCGGATGTACACGGGATCCGGCTGCGAGGCGCCCAACGATTTCATCAGAGCGCGCGCATTCGGCGCCGTGGCGTAGTTGCACTCGTCGAAACCGAAGAAAGGCCAGACCTGCCGCAACGGCGCGCCGGGTTGCGAAGCGTCGACAGTGATGGTTACGACATCCTGGTTGCCTTGCCCCGGCACCGCCGTCTCCAGGATGGCCGCGCACAACAACAGCCAGCCGGCTGCGAGTCTCTTCATCATCTTCCTCCTGAGATACCTGTCATCGTCCGCCTGCATCCGCGCGCATCTGCGGTGCCATCTTTGAGCGTGCTAATCGAACGACCACATAGGGCGTTTCCTTGTTGAAATCGGGATAGATCCTCCCGTTGCCCTGGTTATCCATCACCTCGATCAGATACATGAAATCCCACTTTGAGGAGAGGCTCTCGGCGGGCACAACGGCCTGATATTGCCCCCTTCTGCCGGCAGGCAGCATCGGCAGGGTCCGATAGTCTTCCTGCTGATTGACGTTGCGGTAGCGCAAGCGGACCCATTTCACCCCGGAAGGGTCTTGCACCTGTGCGACGATGGCAAGAGGCTTGCCTGCCGGAGCGCTCGTGACCGGCCGATGAATCACGAGCGGCGGTTCGACGTCGCCGCCCGTGATCACCGCAACAGGCTGTGATCCAGCAGCCGGGAAGCTCGATTGTTTGCCGGTTTCGTCCGATGCTTCGATGAAATACTCGAGTCGGCTCGTGCGCGCCGGGACGGCAATCGCAGCGGTGTAAAACCACGGTCCGGCCGGCTTCATGTCGACATAGCGGTACTCACCGGGCGCGAAGCGATAGGCCGCGCGCACCTTTGCGATCGGATTCGGTCCGCTGACCGTTGCGCGCACTGCAAATTCTTCCCCCGGTTGCAGGCGGCGTACCGGCGCATGCGCGATCTGAAGATTCGTGGTCGTGCCGGCGGGACGAAATTCCTGCCGCCGGCGCTCCAAGGCACTGAGACCCTTTTCAAGAGCGGCGAGTTCATCTCTCCAATGGCCGCACAAGCCCGAACTGCGCAGGCCCATCATCAGGTCATCGGCGTAGACGTCGCCGGCAGCAGCCACGAGTCCTCTCCAGGCCTCGACGGCATTGCGCTCCTGAGCGATGGCGTCATCAAGCGCACCGACATCTTTTGTCCGCTCGAAGAGACGGTAGCTGACAGCAGCAGGGATTCTGCGGGCATGGTACAGAGCAAGACCAGCCAGAATCTTCAGGTCAATGATGGTGGAGTTAAATTCTTTGTTCCGATGGCTGCCGATGCGTTTTTCGGCTTCGGCGACATCGGTGTCGATCTCCCTGGCCGCCTGAGCAAACCAACGGCTGGTTTCGGGCGGCCGCGTCTTGGCCGTGTCATTGCCGGCGATCAGGTTCTGTGCCTCCTCGTCGAAGGAGGCGAACTGCTGAATGTCACTTCCCTGCGCCATGGCGTAAAAAGGGAGATCCCCGATCCGCTCTTTTTCGACCCAGCCGCGGGTCATCGGGAAATAGCTGTAAGGAATACAGGACGCGACGATGCGCGGCAGAACCCAGCTCGCCTGATGCAATCCCTTCTCCAGGTAGGGCGCGGCTTCTTTGCCGATGCGCCTTTCAAATTCACGCTGCCACACCTCCGCGGGTGTGCCGGGACTGTAGCCGATGCGGCCGAAGACCTGAAGGAAATGCCAATAGCGCTCGAACTCATAATCGTAGTAGCGGTATTGTGGCTTAAGCAATTCAAACGGCTTCATATCATGCGGCTGCGCTTCCATTTTCGTGGTGAGCGGCTCGTTTACTTCGAAACCATCACCATCGTAGAGGTGCGTGCTGCCGACGAATCGGCGCACATACTCCGGATCGCCCCACAGCAACACGCGTGCCGTGCCGCCGGGCCAGAGCCGCCAGTGAAGCTGGTACTTTTGCGGATAGCGCAACAAGTCGGCGTAGCTGTGCCGGCGGTTGGATTGGTCCTCCGTGTTGATGTGCGTGGGATGGAACGGCATTCCCATCTGTTCCATCCAATACTTGGTGGTGATACGGAACGTAACGCCGATATCGAGGCCCGCTTCGATCACGGAATCCGGCAGCCCCTTGGCGCGCAGATCCAGCCGCAGCTTCGGGGCGTTCTCTTTCATCATCCGGAAAACGCTCCGCCAGAACTCCAGCTGCTCTTGCGGCTTGAGGCCGGATTCGTCGTGCATCCGAAACTGGATCGCATCGAGATCCGGCACGGCACGGATGAACTTTGCGAGTGCAGCTTTGGTGTAGGGGATGAGGTTGTCTCCGGTCACACCCCACACCAGGCCGGGTGTGGGTCTCCGGGTTGCTTCGTCTGCGCCGGCCAGGCCGCCGCCCTGAACGCCGCCGCGGTAGATGTGGTCCCAGATCCCTACGGTGAAATCCACTCCGCGATCATGCGCCATCTGGATGAGGCGGTTTAACGCGGCCAGGTTGCGCTGCTGCTGTTCGCGGGTGATGCCGACCATGCGCACATCCGGAAACTCCTCCACATCGAAAAAATACGGATAGCAGGGAGCGAGAAATCCTCCGTTCTCATAACCGAAGATTACCACCAGCGAGTCAAAGCGGTTCTGCGCCAGCATATCCAGATAACGTGCCCAGTAAGCCTCGTCGTAGAACCGGCTCTCCCAATAGGCCCGATTCATCGTGTAAATGGAAAGGGCGCGTTGCGGCGCGTCCGGCTTTTCGCTCGTGTCGCGCACCTCGCTGAAAGGCATTTTGCGGTCGCTGCTCCACCCGATGCGATCGGCAACATCCAGCTCGGCATACATCAGGCCGCGAGCATCGGCTCCGGTGATCAACAGGACGGATTTGCCTTTCCAGGGGATGCGCCGGATCATGAGCGCTTCCGCTCCCTGCGGTTTCGGCAGACCGGCGGTTTTCAGCAATTGCGCTGCAGGGCCCTCGCCATCGCCAAGTCCGACGACAACCAGCGTGTTTCCACGAGCGGTTTCCAGGGCTGTCACTTTCTCGCACGCGATGCTTCCTGCACGCAAGGCGGCCATCATTTTTTCCAGACCATGGATCGCCGGCGCTGCTGGCGCGCGGTCTGCCACAATGGATACCAGGGGCTCTTCTGCAATCGTGGGACCGGGCGCACCAGTTCCCAGGGCCAGCACTGCAACCGAGTAAAGAAGCCCTCTCCCGATCTTCCTCATTGCTCTCATGCTTCTTCTCCGCCGGCTGTCGCAAGGCAGCCTACCTGAAGCCTTTGCCATCCGTGGAACCATGTGCTCTGATAGGTCAACGGTAGGTCCGCTCGCCTGCCTGAAGTAACGATGTTTGATGAAGATCATTATCGCCATTCCAGAACCGTGCACAACTGGAAGATGATATAATCCTGCTCGTTTTGACGGCACGGGCCGCAAGTTACGGACCGCGAATCAAAGCCAGCTCAGACGGCAACGCGCGATCCCGACCAATTGCGCGGCGTGTAGCTTGGAGCTCAACCGCAGCGGGCGTGGACCTACCTTCTGGGTTTATGGGCCGGAGCTGCGGCGGCTTATTCGATATAGGTTTTGCCGGATTGACGCCCAAGCCCATCCCCCGGCACCCGTTCAGTGAGATGCAACCGCTCAAGGCAATCGTGCGCCGAAGGCGCCTTGCAGTGCAGCGGCATGCCGCTGCCTGGAGTCCATACATTCAAGACGGAGCGGAAACCCCAAGACGGAGCGGAGGCCCCAAGACGGAGCGGAGGCCCCAAGATGGAGCGGAGGCCCCAAGATGGAGCGGAAACCCCAAGATGGAGCGGAAACCCCAAGATGGAGCGGAGGCCCCAAGATGGAGCGGAAACCCCAAGATGGAGCGGAAACCCCAAGACGGAGCGGAGGCCCCAAGATGGAGCGGAAACCCCAAGATGGAGCGGAGGCCCCAAGATGGAGCGGAGGCCCCAAGATGGAGCGGAAACCCCAAGATGGAGCGGAAACCCCAAGATGGAGCGGAAACCCCAAGACGGAGCGGAGGCCCAAAGGGCCGGCAGTTCGTAGGCCCGGCCGTAAGGCCGGGATACGCGTATGGCTGAAGAATCGAGCGCCGAAGGCGCGGCACTCAATCAAAATGGTGGTGTACAGATGGATGTGAGCGGCTGTTAGCCTGTATGAGCCTGACCTGCTTGAAGCGAGCAACGGAACCCACATAGGCATAAAGACGATGGCTTCATTGCGGATCGATGAGGCATTTCCTCCACTTGGTACTCCAAACGATATGGAGATTTACGCAGAGATATTTCCCGGCCATACCCTATCCAACTGGATGGCACGCAAACTGGTCAGGAAGATCTCTGCGGGAGGTGTCGCGCCTTCGGCGCTCATTCAGGACGTGCTCACTGTCTCCCGGCCTGACGGCCGGGCCTACGCAATGGCGGCCCTTCGGGCGTCACCCCCTGAATAGATTAACTCCAATGCGGCGGTATGCCGCCGCATTGCAAGAAGGGAGTAGAACGATGAAGCTATTCATGAGGATTTGCGCTGCCGGCATGCTGGCGGCCATCCCGGCCCTCGCAGTGGCTCAGACCGCACCCGGCACGATCGAAAAGGGCAGTTTCCGCTTCGCCTACGACGAGCGCGGCATTTCGGGCCTTGCCAATCCGCACGATCCGTTTGGCGCGATGCTCATGCCGTCCGCGGCGCCCGGCGGACGGGGCCAGGGAGGAGCCACGGGTCGCGGCGGCGGCGCCGCCACGCTTGGGCTGAGCCTGAGCTATCGAGCGGGCAACGGCGAATGGACCACTCTGACGACGCGCGGGCCGAAGTGGACAGCCTCGCCTGAAACCGGTGTTGTCACCTATGCCAACGACTCCAGCAACGTGCCGCTCAAGGTCGCCGAAACCTACAGGACCGACGGGAATGTGCTCGACTGGACGATCGACGTGGAGTCGACAGGCAAGACGGCCGTGCAGATCGGTGACCTGGGCATCAACATCCCGGTCGTCGGGCCGTCGGGCGAAAATCCGATCCAGATCTTCGAGCGGGGATTTCTCCGCCACCAGTTTATCTCGGGCCATGGATCGTTCTTTTACTTCGTGCGCGCCTCAGGTGCCCCGCCTTTTCTGCTGGTGACCGTCCGGCCCGGCACAAAGCTCGAGTACACAGGTGGAGGCGGCGGCCGCGGCGGCGCGCAGGTCTATGTTCACTCGAGCCGGACCGGCGGCGCCGAGACGCGCGGCACCTGGCGCCAGGCGCACACCGCCCTCGACCTTGCCGCTGCGGGCCGGCCGGGCAGCAAGGCCTCTTACGGCTTCCGCATGCAATGGGCCGACAGTTACGAAGAATTGCGCGAGATGATTTATCAGGCCGGGCTTTTCGACATCCGCGTGGTGCCGGGCATGACGATTCCCGATAACCTCACGGCGCGCTTCTCGCTTCACACCAAGGCCAAGATCGACACCATCCAGTCGGAGTTCCCCGACCAGACGACCCTCAAGGCCCTTGGCGAGCCCAGGCCCGGCCACCATGTCTACGAAGTGGCATTCAAGAAGCTCGGCGAGAACATGCTGACCATAAAACACGACGGCGGGCGCCAAACCTACCTCGAGTTCTTCGTCACCGAGCCGATGGAAACGCTGATCAAGAAACGCGCCGCGTTCATCGTCGACAAGCAGCAGATCAAGGACCCGGCGAAGTGGTGGAACGGGGTCTACGGGCCGTACGACATGAAGGCGAAGGTTACGCGGACGATCGACGATCCGGACATCTTCCTGGACCGCATGATTTATGCGCTGACGTGCGACGACCCGGGCCTGAGCAAGGCGCCTTACATCGCGTCAAAAAACGTCACTTATCCAAACCTGAAGGAGATCGAATCGCTGGAGTACTATCTGAAGAACTTCGTCTGGGGCGGCCTGCAGCGGCGCGACGACGAGCGGCCGTATCCATATGGCGTCTACGGCACACCGAACTGGTACATCAACCGCGACCCGGCGCGGCGCAAAGCCTATGCCGAGAAGCTGGCATCCGGCGCGACGGCACTGCGCGATCTCGATAAGGAACACGTGTGGCGCTCCTACGATTACCCGCACGTGATCATGCTCTACTTCCATATGTACCAGATCGCCAAGATGTACCCCGAGATGTCGAAGTACCTCGATGCCGCGGGTTACCTCAACCGCGCCTGGGAGACAGCCCGTGCTTTCTACACCTATCCTTACGAGATCTACCCGTCGTATTACGAGACTTATAAATGGGGGCTCTACAACGAGCTCATCGTGCTTGATCTGATCGACGCGCTGGATCAGGAAGGCTTCCCGGAGCAGGCGGTCTGGCTGCGCAACGAGTGGGAGAAAAAGGTCAAGTACTTCGTCTATGACGATCTCTATCCGTTCCGCTCCGAGTACGCCTTCGACCGCACGGCGTTCGAGTCGACGTACGCGTTTGCCAAGTACGGCGCGACGCACGACATGCAGCCCGACAAGAACCTGTGGTTCGACCTGAAGCTCAAGAAGTGGTATTCGCACCCCTTGGTGCGGCGTGAGGACTCGCGCGTCTTCATGGATCGGCAGCTGGCGTCGGGCCTCGTGGTGCGCGGCTGGCTCAACCCGGCTTTCTATACGCTCGGCGCCGACGGTGGCGTCAGCTACATGGCCGCCATGGGCGGCTGGGGCGTACTCGACTATGCGCTCAACTTCGCCGCGCAACCGTTCGACTGGCTGCAGCTCGGCTATGCCTCCTACCTGAGCTCGTGGTGCCTGATGAACACCGGCCGGCCTGACACAAACTACGGCTTCTGGTATCCCGGCCCGGAGAACGACGGCGCGTCGGGCTGGCAGTTCATGTCCTCCAAAGTGGGCAGCGCGTGGATGGGCTCGAGCTATCCCGGCGGCGTGATCGTGCCGCGCGGCCCGTGGCGCTACGACGGCGAGATCGATCTGGGTTACGGCGGCGCGCTGCGCATGGCCTCGACCATCGTCACGCGTGACCCGGTCTTCGGCTGGTTCGCCTATGGCGGCATGATGACGGAGCAGGGCAACGAACTGTCGATCAATCCGCGCGACGGCTTGCGGCGGCGCCTGGATGTCGTCATCCCCGACATGTACCTCCCCTTCCCGGACGACATCCGGAGGGTCAAGCTGGAGCTGGAACGCGACGGCTTTGCAGCTGATGGCCCGATCACGATGGACAAGGCGCTTCAAAAGATCGCATTCACGATCGAGAACCGCACCGCCAACGCACACAAGACCGGCGTGCGGCTGTCGATCCCCGCCCAATCCAGGTACGAGTTGCTCCAGGAGGGCAAAGCGGTGCCCGTCGTCCAGACGGGCAACTGGGATTATCCGTGGCGCGCCGAGCTGGCAATCAGCGGACCAACCTCGAAAATCGATTTGCAGCGCGCCGACCGTCGATAAGTGAATACGGTGTCAGGCAAGAATGGCACTCAAATGAGAGTAACCAAAATCACCTGGCAGTGCCGCCAAATCAAGGGTCTTAAGCCCTGAAAGGGCGTGATAAACGTGGACTTGGACCTAAACCTGGACGTAGACGTGGACCTTTTGAGCGGAGACAAACTCTTGCACGCCCAACCTTTATCAGGCTACGGGTCGCTTCTTATCGCTTGCTGCGCAGCAGAGCGTCAAGGTCCACGTCAAAGTCCAAGTCCAAGCCCAAGCCCAGGTCGGGAAAGTGGGTTAAGTTAGCGCTTAAGGGCGTAAGCCCTGGGATTATGGACATCCAAAAGACTAGCCCTGAAGGGGCGACGCAGCTGCGCCGCCCTTTCAGGGCTGATTTTCTGCCAGGCGCGGGTTCCCCAGGGCTTACGCCCTGGGCTTTGCTGCTGGACCCCTTCAGGGTCCAATTGAAATCCGCATTTAAGCTCCATTCGTGCCAGGTTGCTCGTTCTACTTTGACATAAGGGGAAATGGTAGCCAGACACCATTTGTTGTTCCGGGCCAGACCAGGGAAAATAATTCCGAAGGTTTCTTAATTTTTTCGATCTTGCTTGCGGCCAAAGGGGTTGCTGCGCGAGAATAGGGGCCGCCATCTTCATGATCCATTGGGAACTCGCGCTTCGAATGTTTCGGCCCGATTTGCGCCGCGGCATCGCTGCCGTGACGTTAAAAATCGCATCGCTAGGGATTTATCAAGAGTTGGAGGTGACCCTTGAGTGAAGAAACAAAGATATCCAACATGACTCGCCGGGAAATGATGGGGACCGTCGGCAAGGCGGCAGCGGCATCGGTGGCCATCACTCCCCTCATGCAGACTCTCATCGTCTCCGGCGTCATCGCCGCGGATGAGCCGCTGAACGCCATTGCGGGCGTCGATCGCGTCACCGTGCTCCCGGGAAAGACCTACCTGATGGGCTGGGCCGGATTCGGCGGCGAACCGGCGAGGCAGGGGATGGGAGGCAGAGGAGGAGTTCCTGCGGCACCGACTCCGGCGTCCATTGATTTTCAGATGATCCAGGGCGCCAATCCCCCCAGCCGGTTTGTTCCTCTGTCCGTAGAGGGAGCCACGAGCGGGACTGTGTCAGCGGGTGCTCCCAAGCCCGCGTGGTTGTCGGTCACGCCCCAATCCTGGAATAGCGCACAGGGCCGGGGTGGGGGCCGCGGCGGAGGCAGCCGCATTTTGACTCTGACCGTAAATGCCGCACCTCTTTCTTTCGGCAGCTACCAGACGTTGCCTGCCAGTGCCGAGGCGCTTCCTCCCGGCAACTATCAGACGACCGTTACGGTCAATGCACCTGGGGCCGCCAATCCGGCGCAGACGATCGCCGTGAACCTCCGCATTCTTCCCGGCAGTTTCAATTGGAGCAAAGTGTCCGGCCCCGGAACCGTTACATTTGCGGATCCCAAGTCGCTCGCGACGACCGCGACGTTTTCCACTCCTGGCGCCTATGTCCTGAAGCTCACGGTCAAATCCGGTGAAACAACCGCTTCGTCGGACTTCAATGTTTCGGTGGAAACACCCCCGCCTGCGAAGCAACTGGACGCCGTCTATACTAAGCCCTTCAAGATCAACAGCCCGCTGTGGAACGCCCGCGCGAAGGCCCTGACCACCAGCTGGATCCCCCACTGCATCGACCAGATCAACCGGACCGATCTGACCCTGGGGCCGGGCGGCATCGACAATTTCATTGAAGCCGCCAAGGCGTTGCGCGGGGAGCCGCACGCCGCCCACAAGGGATACGTGTTCTCCAATGCCTGGGTCCATCAGACGGTCGAATCGATGAGCATCGCGCTGATGGTCGATCCCCAGGGCGATCCGGAAATCATCAAGGCCCATGAAAAATTCCGGGCGACCCTGGACGACTGGATCCCGAAGATCCTGGCCGCACAGCACCCAGACGGCTACCTGCAGACGGCCTTCACGCTACGCAACGTGGACCGCTGGCCGGATCGCTGGACGCCCCAAGGCAGGGGCAATCACGAAGGCTACACCGCCGGGTACTTCATCGAGTCGGCGATCAATCACTACCTTATGACCGACAAGAAAGATGCGCGCCTGTACAACGCGGCCAAGAAGCTGGCCGACTGCTGGTGCGACAACCTCGGGCCGGCCCCCAAGAAAGAATGGTTCGACGGCCACCAGGAAATGGAACAGGCCCTGGTGCGCTTCGGGCGTTTCGTCAACGACATGGAGGGCGGCGGCAAGGGCAACCGCTATATCCAGCTCGCGAAATTCTTGCTCGACAACCGGAAAAACGGCACCGAGTACGACCAGAGCCATCTGCCCGTCATTCAGCAGTATGAGGCGGTGGGGCACGCGGTGCGCGCCGTTTACACCTACTCGGGCATGGCCGATGTCGCCGTGGAAACGCACGATCCCGACTACCAGAGTGCCGTCAAATCGATCTGGGACAACGTCGTCAATAAGAAATACTACTTCACAGGCGGCGTAGGCAGCGGCGAGACCTCGGAAGGGTTTGGTCCCAACTACTCGCTGCGCAACGGCGCCTATTGCGAAGCCTGTTCCAGTTGCGGTGAAATTTTCTTCCAATGGAAGATGAACCTGGCGTATCACGACGCCAGGTATGCGGATCAGTATGAGTTGACGATGTTCAATGCCCTCCTGGGCGCGGTGGACCTCGAAGGAAAGAACTTCTACTACCGGAATCCGCTGGATGCCGTTGAACTTCGCTCCCCTTGGGATGCCTGCCCATGCTGCGTAGGCAACATTCCCAGGACTCTGCTCATGCTCCCGACGTGGGTTTATGCCAAGAGTGAAGACGGCGTCTATGTCAATCTCTTCGTCGGAAGTACGATAAACCTGGAAAACATAGCGGGCACCGACATTCAAATGGTGCAGGCCACGGATTATCCCTGGAACGGCAAGGTATCCATCACCGTCAATCCCAAAAAGCAAAAAACCTTCAGCGTAAGGGTTCGTGTTCCGAATCGTGACGTGAGCGTCCTTTACAAGGGCACGCCCGATGCGAATGGCATCACTACTTTGAAAGTCAACGGGTCGGCGGTGAAGCCCTCCATCGACAGAGGGTATGCCGTGATCACGCGGGCGTGGAAGACTGGGGACAAGATCGACCTCGAACTCCCCATGAAGGTGCAGCGCGTCAAAGCCAGCGACAAGATTGCGGCAACCCAGAACAAGGTGGCCCTGCGCTACGGACCTCTTGTTTACAACATCGAAAGAGCCGACCAGGACATCACAACGCCCATCAGCTCTACAGCCGCTCTGACCACTGAGTGGAAGGGAGATCTTCTGGGAGGAGTGATGGTGATCAAAGGCTCCTTTGCCGACGGCTCTCCGATGATGGCAATACCCAACTTTGCCCGGACCAATCGCGGTCCCGCGCCGCCGCCCCCACCGCCGCCTCAGCCGCAGCAGCAGGCCGGCGGACAGCCCGCGGCTCGCCCGGCGCCTCGTCCTCCCACATCCATCGTTTGGATCCCGGAGAAGTAAAGGGGCGAGCCGCGAAGACCTCAAAGACCGCAAAGAAGGCGAAGGATCTTGGGACACTTTGAAGTAAGCCTTTGCGGTCTTCGAGGTCTTCGCGGTTTAATGTTGCGTTTAGGGAATTCCATGCAATTTGGGTGCTGCGGCAGTCTGATCTCGCCCTCGACGGATCCCATCGGCATCGAGATGGTCGAGACGATGGCGGAGATCGGATTCGATTATATCGAGTTGTCGCTGGCGGATCTGGCTGCGTTGCCGGAGCGGGCGTTTTCCGGCCTGGCACGGCGTGTGGAACGGTCCGGCATCCGGTGTGAGGCCTGCAACAACTTCTTCCCGCCCCGGATCCGTCTGACCGGGGCCGAGGCTCGCTTGAATACGGCGCTCGATTATGCCGGCCGCGCCCTGGACCGAGCCGCCCGCCTGGGCGCGCGCATCATCGTATTCGGCAGCGCGGGTGCCAAAAACGTTCCCGATGGATTTTCCAAAACCGACGCATGGCGCCAAATCGTTGCCTTGCTCAAGCGACTGGGTCCTGTGGCTGCAGAGCACAACCTCACGATCGCGATCGAGCCGATCAACAAGCGGGAAGCCAACATCGTCAACCTGGTTGCCGACGGATTGCGTCTTGCCCGCGAGGTCAGGCATAGTAACATTCAACTGCTCGTCGATTTCTATCATTTCATGCTGGAGCGGGAGGACCTGGCGATCCTCGCCGAGGCAGGGCCCGCGATCCGCCACGTGCACTTCGCGAAGGTCGAGGGAAGAGGCTTCCCTGCCGCGCGGGAACCGGACTACGCCGGTTTCTTCGATACCCTGCGGCACGTGGGTTATTCGGGCCGGTGCAGTATTGAAGCGTGCACGACCGATTTCCCAACCGACGCTCGACGTGCGCTCCATATGTTGCGCGTTCAGGACAAGCCCGCGGCGGACTGCACCGGCGCTCCGAAGCAGCCCACGGCTTGATTCCGAGAATGACTTCGAGAGATCCGCGAAATTTTCCGTGGCGGATTATGATTCCGCACGACAGGAGTGATCGAATGCGAAAAGGTCTGAAGGGAAAGAAGCTGGGCATTATTCACGCGGCGCTGATCACAACGCGCGCCGTACAGAAGTATATCGACGAGATCATCCCGGAAGTGGAAGTGGTGCACTGGGTGGACGACACCATCCAGAACACCAACTTCGCCTGTGAGCCCGGCACGATCCCCAAAAAGAATTACGCCAAGTTTGTGCAGGCCGCCTTGTCGCAACAGGAGTACGGAGTGGATCTGATATTGCTCGCCTGCTCCACGTTCAACCGGGCGGCCGAGTATGCGCAGCCGATGATTGAGACGCCAATGTTACAGATCGACCGGCCCATGATGGACCTCGCCGTCCAGGACGGCGATCGGATCGGACTGCTGGCCACGGTGCCGACGACCGTGCCCTCTTCCGAGCGCCTCTTGCGTCTCGCGGCCGAAGAAGCGGGGAAAGTGATCGACGTCAAGCTTCGCCTCTGCAGCGAGGCCTTCCGGATTCTCAAGGCCGGCAATCCGGAAAAGCACAACGACATGCTGCTCGAGGAAATCGACCGCCTGTCCGGTGAAGTCGATGCCATCGTCATGGCTCAGGTTTCGATGACCGCACTCGAACCACGACTCGACCACACGAAGGTCCCCGTCTACAATAGCGGACGCACCTCCTTCAACAGGATCCGTCAAATCCTGGAAGCGATCGGATAATGGAAATGTTCCACCAGACACGCAGCATCAAGGAACTCGAGCGGATAGCCGCATTGATCCGCCTGCACATTGTGGAAATGGTCGGCGTGGGGCAGAGAGGGCACCTGGGCGGTTCCTGTTCTGCGGCCGACATCGTCACTGCGCTCTACTTCGCAAAGATGCGCCATGATCCGGCTGATCCCGCCTGGCCCGACCGCGACCGCTTTCTCCTCAGCAAGGGCCACAGCGCACTCGCGCAGTATGCCGCCCTCGCCGAATGCGGCTATTTCCCCAAACATGAATTGAAGAAAGTCAAGACGTTGGGAGCCATGCTGCAGGGGCATCCTGACCGGCTCAAAACGCCGGGCATCGAGGCCAACACGGGCTCGCTGGGACAGGGCATATCGATCGCCTGCGGCATGGCTGCCGGGCTCAGGATCGACGGCCGGGAGAGCCGCGTCTACTGCATCCTCGGAGACGGGGAAGCGGCTGAGGGCCAGGTCTGGGAGGCTTCACATACAGCAGCGTTCTATAAGCTGGATAACCTGGTGGCGATCCTCGACAACAACCGCTTGATGGCGACCGGCCCCATCGCCAGGCGCTACGACACCTCCCCCTATCCAGAGAAGTGGAGGGCGTTCGGCTGGCACGTGCTCGAGACCGATGGCCACAATATCGCGGCCATCCTCGAGGCACTCGACGCCGTGAACGAGATCCAGGGGAAGCCCAAGATGGTCATCGCACACACGATCAAGGGGAAGGGGATCTCGTTTGCGGAGAACCGGCCGGAGTTTCACAACGGCATCCTGAACGCCGAACAGTTCGCTCAGGCCTGCCGGGAACTGGGGAAGGAACAGTGAAGCCGCGAAACACACGAAATTCCCAAAACGACTTTCGTCTATTTCGTTGGTCTCGTGGTCCCGACGGCGCAGCGAGGGAGGATGATTGATCCCATGAGAATGCAGAATCCACGCGAGGTCTATGGCCGCACGCTGGTCGAACTCGGCCGGGAAAATCCCAACGTCGTGGTGCTCGAGGCTGATTTGGGCAAGTCCACCATGACCTGCTACTTCGAAGAAGCGTTTCCCGAGCGCTTCTTCGAAATGGGGATCGGCGAAGCCAACATGACCTCCTTTGCCGCCGGCCTCTCGCTGACCGGAAAGATCCCGTTCACCAATTCCTTCGCGGTCTTCGCAGCCGGGCGATCCTTTGATCAGATACGCCAGGGCATCTGCATCCCGAAGCTCAACGTCAAGATCGTCGGCTCGAGCGCCGGACTGTCAGATTATGGCGACGGTTCTTCGCACCAGACGGTGGAGGACGTGGCCATCATGCGGGCCATCCCCAACCTCACGGTTCTCGTACCTGCGGACGCCGTCGAGACCCGCAAAATGACGCGTGCGATCGCCGCTTTTCACGGCCCAGTCTACATGCGGATCACACGCAACGATCTCACCGATGTGACTCCTGAAGACACGCCTTTCGAAATCGGGAAGCCCGCCCTCGTTCGCGACGGCAGGGACGTCGTCGTTTTTGCCATGGGTCAGATGGTTTCCGAAGCGCTTGCAGCCGCAGAGTCCCTCGAAACCAAGGGAATCTCGTTGCGCGTCGTGAATGTGAGCACCCTCAAGCCGGTTGACGAAAGGGCATTACAGGCTCTTGCTCTGGGGATGAAGGGCATCGTCACCGCTGAGGAACATTCCCTGATCGGCGGCCTGGCAAGCGTAATCACTTTCGCCTTCCGCGGCCAGGGCATCCCCGTGCGATGTGTGGGAATCGAAGACAACTTCGGTCAGTCGGCGCAGAGCTATAAGGATCTGCTGGAAGCGTATAGCCTCACAGCCAACCAGATTGCCGCCAGCACCATGGAAACAATAGGATTGGACCCGCAAAAGTTGAAAAACGGGCGGATTTTTTAAATTTTGCAGATCCGATCTCCGGATTGGGTGCTTCAAGGAGCTGACATGAAAAAAATTGGTTTTATCGGTTTGGGCATCATGGGCAAGCCCATGGCGAAGAACCTGCTGAAGGCGGGTCACGAGCTGGTTGTTCACGATATTCGACCCGAGCCCGTCACGGAAATGGCTCGAGCCGGCGCCGTGGCGGGCCAGTCTCCCAAGGATGTGGCGGCACGCAGCGAAGTGATTATCACCATGCTGCCCAATTCTCCCGAGGTTAAAGAGGCAGCGCTGGGTAAGGAGGGTGTAATCGAGGGGATTCGCGCAGGCTCCATTTTCATCGACATGAGTTCCATTGCTCCCCTGGCGAGCCGGGAAATTGCCGCTTGCTTTGCGAAGAAAGGCGTCCCCATGCTCGACGCGCCGGTAAGCGGCGGCGAACCCAAGGCCATCGAGGGCACCCTCGCCATCATGGCCGGCGGGCCGCAACAGGCGTTCGCCGAAGTGAAGGATATTCTTGGGGTCATGGGCGCATCGGTCACGCGCGGCGGCGAAATCGGCAGCGGCAACGTCACCAAACTCGCCAATCAGATCATTGTGGCGCTGAACATCGCCGCCCTTTCCGAAGCAATGGTTCTGGCGACGAAGGCCGGCGTCGATCCCAGGATGGTCTTCCAGGCCATCCGCGCCGGCCTGGCCGGCAGCACCGTGATGGACGCCAAAATGCCCATGATCCTGGCAGGCAACTTCAAGCCGGGCTTCCGCATCGAACTCCATATCAAGGATCTCATGAACGCGCTCGACACTGCCCATAGCCTGGGCGTGCCGATCCCACTCTCCAGCCAGGTCCTGGAAATCATGCAGGCGCTCAAAGTGGACGGCAAAGCCGGGAACGACCACAGCGGCCTCGTCGAGTTCTACGAGAACCTGGCCAAGGTACAAGTGCGAGGCTGAGGGCAAGGGGATCGAATCTGCAAAAGTCAAAAAAAACGGATTTTTTTGACCTTTGCAGAGCCGACCCCGATTATATGGGCCGAGATTATGGAAGTCAGGATTCCTCGCATTGCCACTCGCTGGTGGATCGCGATTCTGCTTTGCGCCGCGATCACCGTCAGCTATTTCGACCGGCAGACGCTTTCGGTGGCCGTGGGCGAGATCAGGAAGCAAATCCCCATCCCGGACGAAAAATTCGCGCACCTGAACACTGCATTCCTGATCACCTATGGTCTGATGTATGTCATCGGCGGAAAGCTGATCGACGCACTGGGCACACGTTTGGGGTTCTTTCTGATTATGGCGTGGTGGTCGCTGGCGTGCGCCAGTCATGGCCTCGCGACCGGTTTCACGGCGCTGGCCATAAGCCGTCTCATGCTTGGAGTAGGTGAGGGCGGTGGCTTCCCGGCGGCCACCAAGGCCGTGGCCGAGTGGTTCCCGATGCGGGAGCGCTCGACGGCGATGGGTATCATCAATGCGGGAACGGCCGTGGGGGGAATCATCGCCCCTCCCGCGATCGCCGCCATTTTGTCCTACGCCCGTTGGCCCTGGGTTTTTTATTTCTCGGGAGCTGCAGGACTCGTCTGGACCGTGTGGTGGCTGCGTGCTTATTACCCGCCGGCACGTCATCCCCGGCTTTCCGGCGCCGAAAGGAGCGAACTGCAGGAAATAATGGCAGTGAGCGGACCGAGAGATCCCGGCATTCCCTGGATTCGACTCTTCCGCTACTCGCAGGTCTGGACCCTGGTCATCGCCAAGTTTCTCACCGACGCCGTCTGGTATTTCATCGCGTTCTGGCTGCCAAAGTATCTGCTGGATACGCGCGGGTACAACGTCAAGGAGGTGGGGTATTACGCCTGGATACCGTGGGCGGCCGCCGGCATCGGCTGCCTGGTCGTCGGCTCATTTTCGAGCTGGCTGGTCGGGCGGGGATTCGCGCTGAACCGCGCCCGCAAGATCGCCTTGGGAGTCAGCGTATCCGTCATGCCTTGCCTCCTGTTCGTTCCCTTCGCCTCGAATCGCTGGATTATCGTTCCCTTCGCGATCGCGTATTTCGGACAGCAGGCTTGGTCCACGCTGGTGATGACGTTGCCGGCCGACATATTTCCACGCCGGGTCGTAGGTGCCGTCGCCGGCCTGGTCGGCTTTGGTGGCGCGATGGGCGGCATCGTCTTCGGGGAGCTTGCCGGCCAGATGCTCAAATACGGCACCGGATATGGCCCCATCTTCATGATCGCGGGGACACTCCATGTGCTCGCATTCCTGCTGATCGTGGTGATCATCCGCAACGTGCAGCCAATAGACGTCCCCATCCTCACGGCGCAAGAGCCGGCCGTGCAGGCCGGCCCCTGAACAGTCCCCGACATTCCCTTCCTCAGCTTTGAAGTCACGGTGGGTTTCCGGCGTGTTAAATAATCGATACGTTTCGTGAGCCGTTCTGGTATAGGCTCTAGGGCACACAAGCAAGATCGCCCAGAAGGTCACGCTGGAGGCGGATGCCATGAAAAAGCAGCGAAGTCTCTCGAGGAGAGGATTCCTACAAACGGGAGCGGCCGGAGTCGGCGTAATGGCGGTGGCCGGGGGAAGCGCACACAGCTTCGCGCAAGCCCCGGCGATGCGCTCGGCGTCCGGATACCCCGTCCTCGACACGGTGGATGTTCTGGTGGTGGGGGGAGGCCCGGCCGGCATCGGAGCTGCGCTGGGGGCGGCCCGCGCCGGGGCGAAGACCCTGTTGATCGAGAACCACTCGTTTTTCGGCGGTGTGGCGGCATGGATGTTGGGAATGGAGATCAACCAGGTGCGTCCCGGAGGCAAACCGCGCTCAGCGGTTCACGAGTTGCTGATCGAAAAGCTCGTGGCCTATGGGGACCAGGCGGTGAGCATCGGCACGCTGAACAAGCATGAGCTCTGGTGCAACGTCGAATACCTCAAGGTCGCGGTTCTCGATGCCCTGGAAGCGGCCGGCGCGCGCTATTTGGTGCATGTGCGCGCCGTGGATGCAGTGGTCGAGCGCAATCGCGTGACCGGCGTGGTAGTCGGCACCAAGCGCGGGTTGATGGTGGTCCGTGCCAAGGCCGCAATCGACTGCACAGGCGATGCTGATGTCTCGTATTATGCGGGGGCGGAGACCATGATGGATCCCAAGAGTCTCATGCCGATGACCCTGGCGCTGGCCCTCACCAACATCGACAAGACCAAGGTCAGATCCGCCGACATTTCGTCGGCCATCCGCAACGGGAGGAAGAAATACCCTTTGATTCCGTCAGGGTTTCTGGAGATCAGGCCCATTGTCCAGAGCAGCAGTTGGTTCATCAACCATTCGGGAACCGCGGATATGGGACGTATCGATGCCACGGATCCCGTGGAGCGCACGAAGGCCGAGTGCGCAAGCCGCCGGCAAGCCCTCCAGATGGCCCAGGCGCTGCGGGGATCGGACAATCCGAACATCAACCAGATCGAGTGGGTCGCCGCCGGCCCACAGCTCAGCGTCCGGGAAAGCCGCCGCGTCAAGGGCTTGTACGTAATCACCGAGCAGGATGCCAGAGCCGGTCAGAAATTCGAGGATGTCATCGCATGGCGCAGCGGGCTCATGGATCCCGGGGGAGAAATCGGCGGGCCCGGCGGTTCGATGAAGACCCATGACGTGCCCTACCGGGCGCTCGTGCCTGAGAAACTCGACGGGCTACTGGTCGCCGGCCGCTGCATTTCAACCTCCCATGTGGCCGCCGCGGCGGCCAAGAGCATGGGCAACTGCATGGCCACCGGTCATGCTGCCGGCCTGGCAGCTTCCCTGGCAGCGCAAAAAGGGATCCAGCCCCGGGACGTGAAAGTGCCGGAACTCCAGGACAAGCTGCGCGCAGACGGCGTGGATCTGGAAGTCACAGGCCGCGATCCATAAACGTTGCGAAACACCCTATCATGCGCCAGGGCGCACCCTACGACGCATGAAAAGCTCATCCTATCCGGTTGTTAAACGTCGGGATCGGTATCGCAATCGATATCGAGGTCGCTATCGGCTTTCGCCGGCCAAGAGTTCCGATTGCGATGGCGATTGCGATACCGGATCTATTTTCGAAGTAGTCACAGTAATTTCTTGCAGGGGATTTTGGCATTTGGCAACTGGCTGCGGTTTGGAAGGAGGCCGCGGATATGGATAACACGATGGATCGGCGCGAGTTTTTGGGAACGGTGGCGGCGGCGTCCGTGGTGTTCTCGCCGCTCGCCCAGGGCGTTCCGGCAGCACAAAATACGCCGGCCGGCAGCGTCGGCAGCAAGATCACGCCCAAGGGCAAGATCGTGATACAGCCGTTCGATTACCAGGGGATTGCCTTTGGTCCGAGCCGCTGGCAGCAGCAGTACCAGTCGGCGCGCGACTACTACCTGCGCGTCCCGGATGACGACATCCTCTATGGGTTCCGCCGCGCCGCAGGGCTGAACGCCCCGGGCAAGGTGCTCGGGGGCTGGGCAAACCGCGATTCTTCGGTCATCTTCGGCCAGTGGCTCCAGGCTATGGCGCGCACCTCAAGAGCCAACAACGACACTGAGCTGCGCGGCAAGGCGGTCAAACTCGCCGACGAATGGGCCAAAACGATCGGCGCCGACGGCAACCCGCGCATGCAACACTACCCATGGGAGAAGCTGGTGGGTGGGCTGTCCGATATGCACCAATACGCCGGCCATGGCGGCACGCCGGCGCTGATCGATAAGGTCGTCGACTGGGGAATCAAAAGCCTCGATCGCACGCGCACGCCGGCCGCAAACGCACCCTGGGAACTCCACTCGGGGACGCCGCTGGAGTGGTACACGCTCAGCGAAAACCTTTATCGCGCCTATATGCTCACGGGCCTGGCAAAATACAAGGAGTTCGGCGACGTCTGGCGCTACGACGCTTACTGGAACAAGTTCGCCGAAACCAACGCGCCGTCTAATGCCCATGGCGTGCACGCCTACAGCCACTGCAACTCGTTCAGCGGCGCGGCCATGGCTTACCTGATCGAGGGCGATCCCAGGCTTCTCCAGATCCTGAAAAACTTCTACGATTTTCTGCAGAGCTCGCAATGCTATGCAACGGGAGGTTTCGGACCGGCCGAGCGCTACGTGTTCGCCGACGGCGCCCTCGGTGAATCGCTGGCGCTCCGCCTCGACAGCTTCGAGGCGCCGTGCTGCTCCTGGGCGGCGTTCAAGCTGGCAAAATACTTGATGATGTTCACGGGTGAAGCGCGTTACGGCGACTGGATTGAGCGGCTGCTTTACAACGCCATTGGCGCGGCTCTCCCCATCGTCGAAAACGGCAAACACTTCTACTATGCCAACTACCAGCTTGGCGCCGGAATGAAGATCTATTCGCGCAACAACTACACCTGCTGCTCCGGAACCTATTTTCAGGACGTCGTGGAGTACCAGAACCTGATTTACTTCAAGGACGACTCGGCGCTGCACGTCAACCTCTATCTCCCCTCGTCGGTGACCTGGGAGGCGGGCGGGCGCACCGTTCGGCTCACGCAGGAGACATCCTATCCGGAGGCCGAGACGGTCGCGATGCGGCTGGAACTGGCGCAACCGGCCAATTTTGCGCTGCGGCTGCGCGTGCCCGGCTGGTCAAGCGGAGTCTCGTTCAAGGTGAATGGGAACATCGTCAATGTGGCGGCGCGGCCGGGCGAGTGGGCGTCCATCCAGCGCGACTGGCAAGGCGGCGACCGGATCGAAATGACGATCCCGCTGCGCTTCCGCCGTGCGCCGATCGATCGGCAGCATCCCAACCGGGTGGCCATCGTACGTGGGCCGGTTGTCTATGCGCAGCAGGTCGTGCACAAGCACCTGGTAGGCATTCCGAAGGACGACGAAGCGCTAAACCAATGGATGGTGGCGAGCAACGACCCGGCGGTTTTCCGCTATGCCGGTCAGGAACAGTCCTCCCAGCGCGACGATTTCATGCCGCTCTACCGTTTCACGGAGATGGCGACGTATCGGATGTATTTCGACCCGGCGCTGCGGAACGTTCTCTGGTAATTCTGAGGGGGGACGCATCTGCAAAGATCAAAGAATCGACTGATTTCTTAATTTCTGCAGATGCGTCCCCCTTTTCCTCGCAGCCGTTCTCACATCGGGGCCGAATATCCCTCTGGCCTAAATGCGTTCGACTAGTTGCCTGGGCCTCTCCCTGGCGGGGGCGGAGGCAACTGGTTCCAATTCGGCGGCTCGACGCCCAGCAGGTGGCGGACGAGGAAGTCATCGCGGAAATGAGAACTGATGCTGCCGGCCCCGTGGTCGGAGTTCGGCACCACGAGCATGTCGAACTGCTTGTTGGCCCTAAGCAAGGCATTGACGACCTGCATGGTGGAAGATGGATCCACGTTAGTGTCCAGCTCGGGAACAATCAGCATCAGCCTCCCCTGCAGCTTGCCCGCGTTTTCCATGTTGGATGACGCAACATACTCGGGGCCGAGCGGCCATCCCATCCACTGCTCGTTCCACCAGATCTTGTCCATGCGATTGTCGTGACAACCGCTGTTGGCGACGGCGACTTTGTAAAACTCCGGGTGGAACACCATGGCTCCCATCGCATTCTGCCCGCCGGCGGAAGTCCCGTAAATGCCCACTCGGGTGATGTCGTACCAGGGATATTTTGCGGCGACCGCCTTGTGCCAGAGGATGCGATCCGGGAAGCCGGCATCGCCCAGGTTTTTCCAGGCGACATCGTGGAATGCCTTCGAGCGGTTGCTTGTCCCCATGCCGTCCATCTGCACCCAGATGAATCCCAGTTCCGCAATCGCCTGACCCGTACCGTTCCAGGTCTTGGAAACGAATGAGCCTTGGGGTCCCGCATAGATGCTTTCGACCACGGGATATTTCTTCGCGGGATCGAAATTGGTTGGCCGGAAAATGACGCCCCAGATGTCGGTCTTCCCGTCGCGGCCCTTGGCCACGAAGGCCTCGGGCATTTTGAAGCCTGCGGCGAGGAGCGCCGAAGCGTCCGCCTTCTCCAGGTCCATGATCACCTTCTGGTCCTCGCCGCGACGCAGTTGCGACACCGGCGGCAGGTCGACCCGCTGCCAGGTGTCGATGTAATACCGGGGATCACCCTGGGTCCAGTCGGGCCAGGGCGTCAACGAGTGGTTGCCGTCGGCGTCCGTCAGTTTGACCAGGCCGGTGCCGTCAAAATTGATGCGGTAAAAATGAGTGAAATATGGGTCCTGCCCGGGGTTCATGCCGCCGGCCTCGAACCAGATCTGCCGTTTGGCTTCATCCACTCGGTCGACGTTGCGCACTACCCATTCACCCTTGGTGATCTGATTCTTCACCTTGCCCGTTACGCCGTCGTAGAGATACAGATGCTCCCAACCGTCGCGTTCCGAAGCCCAGATGATCTCCTTGCCGTCATTGAGGTCGCGGCGGTACTTCCTGCCGGCCGAGAGGCCCGACCCCAGGTTGTTGTAGTATATGAACGTCTTGCTTTCTTCCGAGATGAGGGAGCGCGCCTTGCCGGTTTGGGCGTCCACTTCGATGACGCGATACACCTGGTGGCCGCGCTGATTGTATTCGAACGTGAAGGCGCGACCATCCTTCCACCACGCGGGCCTTGAGAGGCTGAACGCATTCGGGAAAAGGGCCGGATCGATCTCGGTCTCCTTCTTGCTGGCCACGTCGAAAAGGGCCGGGGAGGCAATATCCAACGCGTCGCCCGGCTTGCGGTAAAGGTTGGAGGTGCGGGTTGTCGGCTGAAGCTGGTCCGCGGGCGATGATACGATGTAATGAATCCGGCGATCATAACCCGGGCGTGTTTGGTACGCCACCAGCTTCGTGGAATCCGGCGACCAGGCGATGGAATCAAAAGTGTAGTAGTTGCCTTCCGAACCGTCGAAGCTCAGTGGAATCGCCGGCCCCCTGGGGCTCAATGGCTGCAGGTACACATTGAAGTTCTGAATGAATGCATCCCATTTGCCGTCGAAAGAGCCGCACAGCTGAGGTTCAGTGGGCGTCTGGCCGGCAGCGGCCGGGCCGGCAGCCCCGCGGCCGCCCGTGCCGGTACCGCCACGGCCCTGGCCTGGCGCTCCAGCCGGGGTACGGGGGCGGCACCTCTCCTGGCCCTGGCCGGCACCTCTGCCTTGACCGCCGCCCTGCAGCAGGGGAGGCGCGAGGTACTCGAGACCGTCCACCGGATCGCCGCCTACTTCCATCGGATTGGCGAGCTGGTCATCGTCCGCCGCCAAAGAACTATCTGCGGGTGCCCCGCCGCGGCCGCCGGACCGGCCCCGCGGCCTCCTCCTCCTCCACCACCACCACGGCCGCCCGCCTGGGGCGCGAACGGCAGATTTAGCGCCGTGTATTTGCCGCCCGACGCCAGATTGATGGCCGCTGCGAGTTTTACATGATCGAAGGCCGGCTTCTTCGACGCCGCCTCCGCATCTACCAGAACAAATTCATAGCCGCCCTTTACCGACTTGTAGTACCAGAAATGGTTGCTGCCGGTGATCCAGTTCGCAGTACCCGGGACATTAGCCACCAATCCTCGAAACTTGGTGCCGAGGTCTTGGGCCCGCTGATAATCAGCCTGGGTCCCCTGCGCCTGGACCGCTGTCGGCAGAAGCACACCCAGACCCAAAACCGCGACCATCAGGAATAGGGCGGTCAACAATCGATTCATGAATCTCATATATCCTCCTGCGTAACCGAAAGGTTGATCATCAGCGGGGCTTCGCTTGCTGATCGTGCGCGCGCCACGTCGGTTGAATACATCATTAGTTCTTGAAAGTGGCCATTCGTGTTCTTCGAGGCTGCCTTTAAGCAAATCCCTTTTCATGCGCCTGCGAACTCCCCTGGAGCAAATGCAAGAGGTTCCAGGCGGCGATTTGTGGCTTTTTTATCCCAAGCGGCGTGCAGGAGCAAGGATAATAAAAGAGGATTATTAAAGAAGCGTGCGAACTTTCTCCTGCGAACCAACCTGGCTGCTGTATCATAGGGCACTACTTCCCCGAACTCCGGGCGATCCGGACGGGGCTTTTTCACGCTTAGAGGTGGAAAACGCCTTTCTTTAGATGGAGGTCAGACGGTGGCCGATCGAACTTTAACCGCCTGCAAGACAAGCATGTGTGTTGCTGCAATTATTCTGTCCGGGATCATTGCGGGACCGACAAAAGCCCAGAACCGCCTGCCAGAGTACCCCGGCTACGCGCAATACCAGAAGATGAGCGGGGAGATCCGAAATGCGGTCAAGCTCGGCTCCCTGTCGGTGACGTGGAAGGACGGCGGCAAGTCGTTCGATTATCAGTGGAACGGGAAAATCTATCACTACGATATCGCGGCCCGGAAGGCAACGGAAGACGCCGCGGCGCCGCCTCAGACTCCACCCCAGGGCGGCAGGGGCGGCGTGGGGAGCGGCCGCGGCGGCAGCCAAGGCCGCGCAACCAGCTTTGCTCGGGCCGGCCAGCAGATGGGCGGGGGCGGCATCGTGCGTTCGCAGACGACGTCGGCACTGTCGCCCGACGGCAGGCACAACGCCTTCTCGCGTGACGGGAATCTGTGGATCAGCGACCCTGACGGCGGCAATGCCGTGGCCATAACCACAGACGGAAACGAGAAAGCCCGCATTCGCTTCGGCGTGGCGACGATCATTTACGGCGAAGAACTGGGGATGTCCGGGGGGATATTCTGGTCGCAGGATGGCAGAAAGCTTGCCTACTACGGGTTCGACGAAAGCAAAGTCCCCGATTACTATGTGCCGCTCAAACAGACGGCGCAGTACAACGCGCTGGAGGTCGACCCTTACCCGAAGGCAGGAGTGACCAGCCCGGTTGTCAATCTTTACATCTACGATCTGGACGCCAGGAGGTCGGTGCGGGTCGACGTGCGCGACGGCAAACCGTTTGAAGATTCGACGGTCGGGTACTATGTCTACCGCATTTACTGGTCGCCGGACGGCAGAGAGCTGCTCTTTCACCGCATGAATCGCAAACAAAACACCGTGGAATTTGCTGCCGCCAATCCGGACACTGGCAAATGCCGCGTTATCGTGCGCGAGGAATGGCTGCCGAGCTGGGTGGAGTGGGTCCCGACGGTCTATTTCCTCAACGACGGGAATCGCTTCATCTGGAGCTCCGAGCGCACCGGATTTAAGAACTACCACCTTTATGACCTCAGCGGCAAGCTGCTGGCGACGCTCACGAATCATCCATGCGAGATTTCCAGCATCGTGCGCGTTGACGAGGAAGCCGGGCTTCTCTACTACATGGCGCGCGATGGCGACAATCACATGAAGATGCAGTTGCACCGCGTCGGGCTGGATGGCAGAGGAGATAAACGCCTCACCGACCCCGCCTTCAATCATCGCGTGGACCTTTCTCCCGACGGCAGGTATCTCATCGATGTGGCTCAAACCCATGATGTCCCCCCGGTGACCCGCCTGGTGGACTCCGACGCCAAGGTGGTGGCGGAACTGGCAAAAAGCGATATGACCCGCTTCGAACAGCTGGGCTTGAAGCGCGTGGAACTCTTCAAATTCAAAGCGCCGGACGGGCAGACCGACCTTCACGGCATGTTGAGCTTCCCATCGAATTTCGACCCGGGCAAGAAATACCCGCTGCTCGTCAGCGTCTATGGGGGCCCTCTGACCAATGCCGCGAGCGAGAGTTTTGCCACTCCCAACCCAACCACGGAATACGGTTTCCTGGTGGCATCGTTCGATGCCCGCAGCGCCGCCGGGCGGGGCAAGCGGTTCATCGACGCCTTCTATGGGCACCTCGGCATCGTCGAGATGGATGACCAGGCCGAGGGGGTGAAGGAACTCTTGAAGAGGCCTTACGTGGATAAGAACCGTGTCGGCGTTTATGGCACGTCGTACGGCGGCACCGCTGCTGCGACGTTATTGATGCGTTTCCCCGAGCTCTTTCAGGCAGCCTGCTCCAGTTCGCCGGTAACCGATTATCGCAACTACAACGATGTCTACGGTGAGCGCTACCAGGGATTGGTCTCAGAAAACCGGTCGGGCTATGACGCGGCAGCCGTGATGACCTACGTGAACAACCTGAAAGGCAGGCTGCTTCTCTACTACGGCACCGCCGATAACAACGTGCATCCGTCGAACTCGCTGCAGCTTATCCAGGCGTTGCAGAAGGCCGGGAAAAATTTCGAAGTGCAGGTCGGACCGGATTTGGGCCATACCGGCGTCAATCCGGCTCGCATGATGGAGTTCTTCATAGAGAACCTGGTTCTCAAGCAGGCTCCGCCGCCAGGAAAGTGAAGCAGTGAAAATAGCCAGTGCCTTTGAGCCTTGAAGTCTTCGAGTCTTAGAGGTAAAGGTGCCGCGAAGACTCCAGGACTCGATGGCTCAAATGAATGGTGAAACTATCCATGAGATATTGGTGGCTCAAAATCGCCGGAATCGCAGCAATCGCTTTTTCGTTCTCCGCTTATCCGCAGACTTCACAACGCAAGCCCGATTACCGGATCTCGCCGGTTTCGTACAAGGACGTGCAGATCACGGACGCATTCTGGACTCCGCGTCTGGAAAGCAATCGCACGGTCTCGATCCCTGGCTTGTTGGACCGATATGACAAGACGGGCCGCAGCCCCGATCTACGACTCATCGAAGCAGCCTGCTATGTTCTCGCCAGGAATCCGGATGCTGCGCTGAGGAAGCGCGTCGATGGAACGCTCGACAGAATCATCGCCGAGATTCGCAGCCGGAAGCACAAGTGGTCCACTGAGGGAGACGGCGACGGGCTCTGGGCCGGTAACTTCCTGGAAACTTCGGTCGCTTACTTCGAGGCCACGGGAAGCCGTAAGCTGCTGGACGTGGCAATAGAGATCGCCGATGACCTGGATTCGGTCTTTGGGCCCGGCAGGCGGCATGACATTGCGAATCACGAGGGGATCAAGATCGGTCTCATCCGCCTCTATCGCTGCACCGGAAGCACGAAGTATCTGAACTTGGCCCGGTTCTTCCTCGATGCGCGCGGCGATCCTGCGGACCGGCCCGGCTTATACGGACCTTATGCTCAGGATCACCAGCCGGTGAAAGTTCAAACCCGGGCGATCGGCCATGCCGTGCGAGCCACGTACCTCTATATGCCGTTAACCGACATTGCGGCACTGACAGGCGATTCCGAATATGCCCGGGCGGACGAGCGCATCTGGGAAGACGCGGTATCAAAAAGGACCTATCTCACGGGCGGCGTCGGCAGCTATCGGGATGAAGAGGATTTCGGCGACGATTACGACCTGCCCAATCTCAGCGCCTGGAATGAGATCTGCGCCGCCTACGGCAATACTTTGTGGAACCAGAAGCTCTTTCTGCTACGCCAGGATGCCAAGTTCATCGACGTCCTGGAACGCACGCTCTACAATGCGTTCCTCGTGGGCGTGTCGCTGAGCGGCGATACCTATCTGTATCAGGCGCCGCTGAGAACATACGGCGGTTTCGCCAGGCAGCGCTGGTTCGGGCCGAACTGCTGCCCCCCCAATCTCGCCCGCCTCTTGCCCCAATTGGGGGGCCTGATTTACGCCCAAGGTGATCAGAGCCTGTACATAAATCTGTTTGTCGGCAGCAAGGCTGAGGTCAAACTGGGCGGCGTGCCCCTGACCGTGGCACAAGTAACCCGTTACCCATGGGATGGAGCCACCAGGCTGATCATCAATCCGCAGAAGCCACAGAAATTCGCCGTCTTCGTCCGCATTCCAGGCTGGGCCCGAAATCAGCCGATGCCTGGTCTGCTGTATCGATACCTGCCTGCTCCTGAACAGAAAATATCGATGACGATCAACGGCGCCACAGCATCGTACGAGGTGGAGAAGGGCTACGCACGGATCGAACGGGAATGGAAGGCCGGCGATACAATCGAGCTCAATCTCCCCATGCCGGTGCGCAGAGTGGTGGCCTCGGACCAGGTTGCAGATGATCGTGGCATGGTGGCGCTCGAGCGTGGCCCGCTGGTTTTCTGCGCCGAGCAAACCGACAACCCCGGCGGCGTTTTCAACCTGCTGCTGCCAGAGAACGCCGGCCTCGAATTCGCTTACCGGCAGAACCTGCTTGGGGGCATCGGCATGATCACAGGGAAGGCGATCGCGTTGCGCCGAGGTGTGGATCGTACTTCCATCGTCATGCAAACCCAGAATTTCACGGCGGTGCCGTATTACGCTTTCGGCAACCGGAGTCAGGGCGAAATGTCTGTCTGGCTTGCGCGCGACCGGTCGAAGGCCGGGATCGCGCCGGAGCCGACCATCGCCTCTACCAGCCGCGCAACCTCTTCGTGCGGCAACGGCACCGTTGCCGAGAACTACCCGGGGAATAAGCCGCCGACGATCGAACGGCGATTCTACCCGAGTTCCCAGGATGGGAGCGGCGCCATCAGCGCCATATACGATCAACTCGAACCGGTGAATTCTGAGGACGGGTCGGCGCCGTTCCTGAGGCTGCACCCCCAATCGGGCGATCGCGCCTGGGTCCAGTACGACTTTGCAGAACCGGCCAAAGTCTCATCCGTCGAGGTCTACTGGAAGGACGACAAGCAGGTCTGCGTGCTGCCGCAAAGCTGGCGCTTGCTGTATAAGGACGGGGACACCTGGAAGCCCGTAAGCGCATCAGGCCCCTATCCGGTTGCCAAAGATGTCTTCAACAAGGCGGCCTTTCAGCCGGTGACAACCTCCAGCCTGCGCCTCGAGATCCAGCTCCAGGGAAAGCTTTACAAGAAGGGAGCCCTCGGCCCGCCGGACGGCAATTATCTGACGCAGGATTTGACCTGGTACGAATGCGGCATCATCGAGTGGCGGGTGAACCGATAACTGCCCGGACTTGTTTTTCGGTCTCGAAAATATAAATGAAAAGCAAAAGCCCCACGCTGAGAGCGCGGATAGTTCGGGATTGAGGCCGGGGATGCACGGCATCCTCTGCGTCAAACTGATGAGGATCAAGTAATTTGCATCCGCATCCGGATGCGTGAAAAACAAATCTCCACCCGGCCCGTGATTCTTAAAGTATGTTTACTAACTCTAGGGTATGATACGCAGCATCCGCCGGGGATTCCGGTGTCGCGTCACTGGAACCGGCTGGATAAACCGAAAAACTTCATCGAACGAATGACTGCTGAGAGACGGGCAACGCTATGAAGATTTTGTCCCCCACATTCTTTCTTTCGCTCCAGGTTACTCCCTTCAAGTCGCACATCACGAGCATCGACTGGGTGATGATTGCGCTCTACTTCACGGTTTTGCTGTGCGTCGCATGGTGGGTCGTCCGCAAAAGCAAAGACACCGCGGCCGACTACTTCCTCGCCGGCCGCAACCTCGGCTGGTGGATCATCGGCGCCTCCATTTTCGCCTCCAACATCGGGTCCGAACACGTCGTGGGCCTGGCCGGGTCCGGAACCACGGATGGCGTGGCGATGGCTCATTATGAGCTGCATGCCTGGTGCCTGCTGGTGCTGGCGTGGGTGTTCGTTCCCTTTTATGCGCGCGCGCTCGTGTTCACGATGCCGGAGTTTCTCGAGAGGCGCTTTTCCTCCGGCTCCCGCTACGTCCTCTCCGTGGTCTCGCTCATCACATTCGTGGTGTCGAAGATCGCCGTGGGGATCTTCGCGGGCGGGGTGGTTTTCGGCACACTACTCCCGGAGATGCGCCTGAATATCGGAGGTTATGAGATCGACAGCTTCTGGATCGGGTCCGTGCTGGTCATCGTGCTGACGGGCCTCTACACGATGCTCGGCGGCATGCGTGCCGTGGCTTATAACGATGCCGTGCAGGTCACGGTCCTCATCCTGGGATCAGGCTTGTTGACGGTTTATGGGCTTTACAGGCTTGGTGGTTGGAATGAGCTCCGCTACTGGTGCGGATCGGACATGTTCAACCTCTGGAAACCGCTGATCCCTCCGGGCGTGCAGGGCACGTGGGCGCCGGTGCTGGAAAAGGATACGGTCGGCAACATCGTGAAGCAGGCCTGGTACTTCAACGGCCACTACCCGTGGCTGGGCATGTTGTTCTGCGCGCCCATCATAGGTCTCTGGTATTGGTGCACGGACCAGTACATCGTGCAGCGCGCCCTGGGCGCCCCCAACGAGACCGTGGCGCGGCGCGGCAGTATCTTCGCCGGCTTCCTCAAGCTGTCTCCGGTCTACCTGTTCATCATTCCGGGACTGATCTGTTTCGCGCTGGCGAAGAGCGGCAAAATTCCCGAGCTGCACAACATCCTGATCGGGGCAGACGGCCAGATCGTAAGGAGAGAGGCACAGGGGGCGTTTCCCTTGATGGTGCAATACCTCCTGCCGCCGGGCCTGCGCGGCATCGTGGTCGCGGGGTTGCTTTCCGCGCTCATGGGCTCGCTGGCAGGTGTGTTTAACGCGTGCAGCACGCTATTCACAGTGGATCTCTATGAGAAGTGGAAGCCCAAGGCCACGCAACACGACCTGGTGCGCACGGGCCGCATCGCCACCGGCATCATGGTGCTGATCGCGCTCGCATGGATCCCCGTCATCAAGGGCGCATCCGGTCTCTACAACTATCTGCAAACGGTGCAAGGTTACCTGGCGCCGCCGATTTTCGTGGTGTTCTTCTTCGGCGTCTTCTTTAAGCGCCTCAACGCCAAGGGATGTCTGTGGGCCATGGTGGTGGGCTTTGTGATGGGCCTGTCCCGCATGCTGGTGGACACGCCGGTGACGCTGGGCCTGAAGGGATTTGAAAACGGCTACACGCCCGGCTCGTTCCTCTGGATCATCAACAACATCTATTTCCAGTACTTCAGCGTGCTGATTGCGATTGTATCGGCGGTCGTCATGGTCGTGGTGAGTTATATGACGGCCGAGCCGGACTACGTGAAGATACAGAGCATTACTTACGGCACCGTCACGCATGAAGACCGCATACGCACCCGCGCAAGCTGGAGCTGGCAGGAGGTGGCTGCTTCCGCGTTAGTTCTGACCTGCATCATCGGGGCCTACCTGTACTTCAGAGGATAATGCCGCCTGACGGGCAGCCGAAAGCTCGAAGCCAGGAGGTGGGATTTGCGCGGATCAACGCGGATCGGCATCTGCGTTGATCCGCGTGAGTCTGATCCAAATTCTATTTTTGGACGCCGAAGAACGCCGGCCGACGCCAATTTTCCGGTTCGCCTTGGATTCCATAGGGTTGCCGCTTAAAATATTGGAAAGATCGAGCGGCACTGCACGTAAAACCCTATAAGGGGGGTTGCGACCATGAACTTCAGAACTGCAAAGGTTCGGCCCGGTCGTCTGCGCAAGCTTCATCGTTCAGCCCTGGTCCCGGGTTGTGTCCTGCTGTTGATGCCGGGATTGGGTGCGGGCCTGTTTCAGGCTCCGGTCCGGTCTCAAACGGCGGCAAAAAGCGCGCCGCTTTCAGTTTCGCTCAAGTACGCGGAAAAAAGCTCCTTGGCCACCAGGATCGAGCTCAGCAAACAAGAGGTGAAATTCCGCAGGGAGCCCAATTTCGGGGGAAACGACAAGGTCATACGCCGGGCGCTCAAGATCGGTCCCGGTCAAAACGACTTTATAGGCTTCGCCGTCAATTTCACCAGTCGCACTCTCTACCTCGACCTCAACCAGAACCTGGATTTGACGGATGACCCTCAAGGCGTCTACAAGTCGGTAATGGTGCGCGGGCCGTCCGGATATTTTGCCTACTTCAGAGGTGTCCGGCTCGACCTCGGCAACAACGGCATCAATCGCCGCTACCTGTTGGAGCCTTTCTATTTTCTCGGTGAGAACTCGACCTCCATAGGAATCCGGTCGCTCTATGAGGGGGAGATCGAGCTTCAGGGACGGAAGTGGCTTTTCCAGGTTCAGGACAACCTCGACGGTCAGTTCGATGCCCAGGACAAGTTCCTGATCACGCCGGTGGCCCGCAGCGGCGACCCCAAAGCGCTCACATACCGCCCGATGGCGCTTCCCAGGATCCTTTTCATAGGCGGGAATCAGTACCAGCTCGCCTTCGCCTTTGGAGCGGCATCCGGGGTTGCGCTCGTGACCGCCACGCTCACGGAACACCGCTCTCCCATGGCAGAGGTAACCCTGGATGGGAAGTTCGTCCGGCGGCTGATCCTGCAAGGGGATGCACGACTGGCAATCCTGGAATCGCCGGGTCGGACCGTCACTCTGCCAGCGGACAACTATCGCATCCAGACGGTGTACCTGGTGCCTGCCGCCGACAAGCCGGTGCTGACAGGTGTTTCCACCTCCGAAACTTCGCGGATCACGGTGGCCGCGGGCGCTCCCAACCGCCTGCAGATCGGCGCTCCGTTTGTCAGCAGTGTAAGAGCGGAACGAAAAGGGAGCTCGCTGCTGCTAAGCTACGTTTTGAAGGGAGCGGCAGGGGAGGAGTATACGGTCATGACCCCCGACCGCCGCAATCCTCCCAAATTTGTCATTTACAGGGGTGATCGGCAGGTGGCCAGCGGCAACTTCCAGTTTGGCTGAGGCGGCACCTGCACGTACTCATGGCGAGTACCTTCCCTGACGGTTGGCGATTTCAAGATTGTCGCTTCCTACGACGTGGCCGGCTTCGGCCCCACTCAATCAGTGCCGGTCATGTATCACTGGACGATCTTTTAGCGTGCCGGCAATGGTTTTACTGGTCCACAGTCAACCAGTGTAACGCTTGGTAGCGGTGTCGGACCTCGTAAAAGCATTCGCTTCCTGAAAGGTAACCACGAAAGCGCTTTGGTGCGTTTCGTGGTTTCGTCACTGGAAGCCTCAGCGGGCGTTCACGAGCCGCAGCGTTCCGAACTTCTCCGGGTGATGAGGATTCCAGACGCCGGGGGGCTGCCAGGCCAGAAAGTCCCGGTTCGGGGGCTCTCCATCCTGCCGATACAGGTTGATCCGCATCTCGTTGCCGGCCTGCGCCGGGCGCTTGTCTACTGCAATGATTGGGATCCGCATCTCGCCGTACCAGATTTTCCTTTTCTCATCGACGCGCGCCTTGACCTGCATACCGGAGTTCCAGGCCTGCTCGCCGTTGAATCCCGGTTTGTCCTTTGTCGAATCGATATCCAGATCGAGGAACTCGCCCTGGGGTGACATCTGAAATTCGCGGTAGCGGTTCGTATGCTCGAAGTCGGCGCCCAGGTACACCTCGAAGCAGTCTTTCTCCCACATCCTGTAGGTTTCGTTCCGGGTGTCGGGGTTCGGATTCAGCGTGAGTTTCTCATAGGGGCCGATGAACAGGAAATAGACGTAATCCTTGGTCCAGCGCGAGCGCACCTCGGCTCGAAACTGGGGCATCGCGGGGCCGAGAACGCTCTTATCGATGACCACGCCCTGAATGCCCTTCCAAAACGCCGAATCCGGATCGGCCGTCGGCTCGACGGCCTTCTCCGCGTAGTAGGACAGGAACATGGCCTTTTCCTGGGTCTGGCTCATCGACGCGCAGAATAGAAAAAGAAATATCAGTGGTTTCACGTTCTTTTCTCCCTATCTTTTCCCGGATTCTTCGAGTTTGAAAAGGGCGGTTTGATTTGGCGCCAGTTTAAGGAGGAATTCATGGGCGCCGCCTTCAAGCACGAGCCCGTTCATCAAATTCGCCACCCGCAGGTCACGCGGCAGCCGCACCGTGCGCGAGCCGCCGCCGGGCGCGTATATGCCCAGGAAGTTGCGGTTGGCATACACCACGTCACCCGCGTCGCTGTAGATGTGGCATCCCGCGGCGCGCGCGATGCCGCGCAGGAGGGCAGCGGGGAGGATCGGCGCGCTCGAGTAAACCGAGGTCCAGCCCGGCTGTTTTTTCACCACCAGCCCGGGCTTATCGATGCCCGCGAGGATGCCGAGTACCTGGGCCTGGGGGTCGTCGCTCCAGAAGCGCGGGCTGATGCGGAATCCCGGCAGGTCGCGCCTGAGCGACGGGTCCCGGGGATCCTTGAGGTAGATTTGGTGGTCATACCAGCGTTTGATATTTTCCACGTTCACATCGGTGCCATAAGCCAGCCCTTTGGGAAGGGATCTGGTGTATGAGTGATTGTAGGACGTTATGCCCACTCTGAGTTCGCCCGCGCTTCCGGTCTCGGCCAGTCGAATGCCGGTGAGCGCCCGCATGTTTTCGACCGAGAGTTTCTCGCCAATGTAACCCGGCGCATAGACCCAGATCGCCGTCGCGCCCTTACGCTTCAGGCGCGCGTGGATGGCGGCGCGCTGCTCCGGCGTGACCCGGAAGGTGTTCAGGAAGATGTAGAGTTTGTAGTCGCGCAGCTTCGGATTGTCAATGTCGGTCAACAGATAAGGATCCCAAGGCGCGCCTATAAATGCAAACTCCCATTGCTTCTGAGCGGTGAGGAGCGCGTTGAACAGCGGCTCCCCGTCCCCGCAATAAGTGAAGCTGGCTTCGTCGAGAATGACGGCGATATCTGCGTTGGAACTCCTGTCGGCATCGAGAAACTTCTCATCTATCTGTTTCAGTTGGCCCAGAAGCTGAACGATCTGGTCGTCGTGATACGTGCCGCCATGCAGGTCGGTCCACCACATGCCGAATCCCTTGGTCAGAGTATAGGCGTAATCGCGAATGAGCAGGCCCTTCGTCTCTTCGAAGTTTGTTGGATTGTGCAGGGAGTCACCCCACCGCCATTGCCGTTGGAACAGGTGGGTCTCGGTGTCCACTTCATTGAAGTAGAGCTTGCCATGGAGAGCAGCGGCTTCGGGAAGGGTCTGGGAATTGTTCGGCCCTCCGATTTGCTTGTTGTCATAGGTATACGGGCTCGCGATGAAATCCACATCCACCGAATCGAGCACCTTCGCGAACCCAAGATGGCCGCTGTGAACCACGCTCAGGTTGGGGAAATTGCACCATAAGTACCCGTAGAAAGCTCCGACGATCTTCTTCCTGTGGGTGATTTCCTTCACCCACCGGGCGTTCTCGAGGAGCGTGTCGGACACCATGTCATTGAAAAAGGAAAAATAGTCCGGCACCCGCCGACTGATCGCAGGGTCGAAGAAGATGCCGTGGTTTGAACTGTAGCGCTCGACCTCATTCGGGGGCGTCGCCGTCTCGAAGCTGACTTGTGGATTGCCCCACGCACGGCGCAGTTGATCCACGCTGCCGTATTTGTTCTTCAACCAGATCCGGAACAGCGCCTGCGCCGGAGGACAGTAATCCTCGACTCCGAATCTTGTGGGCGGCTGACCGCCTGGTCTGGTTTCCCAGAACGAGTTGAACATCAGCCACTCGCCGCCGAAGCCGTTCCCGACCTGATAGCCGACCATGTGTTCCCCGTACTTGCTCTCCACGTGATTGAGAAACGCGATCATCGCCTTGTGCGACAACTCGCGATAGTTCTCCGATGCCAGCGAAGGATGGCAAGGCTGGCCGAACATGCCGGCCGGGCTGCCGTCATCCCGCATGGTGATGTCATTGGGAAACGCCTTGCACCACCAGGGGCCCGGGGTCAGCAGGATGCGCGGCAGGAAGAGAGTCTTCGGCTCGATCTTGAGATAGGATTCAACCTTCTCGTCGACCCTGGTGAAATCGTATTGCTCCGGGCCGGTCCAGTCGAAGCGCAGATAAATGTCGAATATCGAAATCCCCGCTTTGCGGAAATCGTTGAAGTCCGACGGGCCGGGCCGGTATGGCGACCCCAGTACCTGGCTGGTCAACACCCCATTTACATAGAGCGCAGGCATCCCGTGGAGGAACCTGACCTCGCTGGCCAGTTCGGCGCCCGCCGGCGGGTGAGAAACCGAAATGACGGCAACGACAATAAATGAAAATGCGCAAAGCAGTTTGCTCATAATCCATCCATTCCTGAAGAACAAATTGGAAATCGGGGTCGGACCTGAATAAACCGTGCGTGCTCAGTTTCTCGCAATGAATTCCTGGGAAAAAATGGGGCACAAACTCGATTATTGGCTTCATTTTTTGCGTTTAACAGTAATTTTGCACTTGGAAATGCGAGCCTGGCAATTGTACATGACCCTTAATCCCAAAAAAAGAAGGCACAAATCCAGACCGACGCGGTCTTGGAGGGTCTGTCATCGGCCATCCGGCACGCGGCGGCTCGCTTTGGGTCCGACCCCGCGAAGCGGCCTCGTAACATATTGCAGGCGCGGATGCAGCCTTTGGGTATACAATCCCTCGCGGAATGCCGGCAGGTGCAATACAGGGAACGGATTGAAACGGCGGTGAAGCATGGCTATGACCACCCCACAGAAATGGCTCGCGGGTTGCGGAATCGGTTGCGCTGTCTTGATCGTGCTGGTCGTCGGGCTGGTGACCAGTGCCATCGTTTATGTCCGCGGCAAATATCGGCCACTGCAGGAAGCATCGGACAGTCGCAAAGAGATTGTGGCGGCCTACGGCGCCCCGGATACTTTTGTGCCGCCCCCCGATGGGATCATCGACCCTGGACGAATGGAAGCATTTCTTTCAGTACGCGACGCGCTCAAAGACCCACAGGCCCGGCTGGACTCGGCTCTGGCCAATTTCGATTTTGAACGCCTGACCCGAAGGCAACAGTCGTTCGGCGCCGTGCTCCAAACACTGAGCGAGATGACCAATCTTATCGTACCAGCAGGAGAGTATGTAAATCAGCGCAACCGGGTTCTGCTGGACAAGCGGATGGGTTTGGGCGAATACGCCTACATCTACTCGATCGCCTACTATTCATTTCTGGGCCATTCGCCCGCGGAGGGGCCGTCGATTATTGCCAAGATCCAGCAGCGGGAACGCGACCGCCCGGGCGGCAACAATTTCCCCTTCAGCCCGGAAGCCATGCGCGAGCAGTATCGACGCCTGATGCTTCACTTGCTACGGAATCAGCTGGACAGCATCAAAGATGTGAAGCAAACGAAATGGCGCGGCACGCTGGCAGAAGAGATCAGCCGCATCGACACGCAGATGGACCGGCTGGCATGGCAGGACAACCTCCCGCTCCCAATTGAAGAATGCCTGAGACCCTACCGGAGTCGTCTGGAAGCCACGTACTATCCCTCCACCAACTTCCTCGAGCTCCTGACGGTGGATGAATTCAATCAGATGCAATGGGGCCGCCGGGTAGGAGGCGGCGAAGCCGGAACCGGAGGCGCAACGGACACTGGCCCCGTCGAGGCTCCTGAAGTTGGCGCGGGCCAAGGTGTGGGGACAAGAAGCGGCAACGTATCATACATGGTTGGCGAGGGCGTAACCGCTCCTGTGCCTATCAGTCAACCTTTACCTCCCTATCCGGAGGAAGCACGAAGAGCACGAATCGAGGGTGTCGTGACCATCCAGGCTGTCGTCCGCAAAAATGGGACCGTCGACAACCTCAGAATCATCCATGGATTGGGTCACGGCCTGGACGAATCCGCGGTGAATACGATCGCGACCCGATGGAAATTCAAGCCCGGCACGCTCAAAGACGCGCCGGTGGATGTACAGGCCCGGATTGAAGTGAGGTTCCGGCTGAACTGAAAAAAAGGAAAAGATATAGGGTCAGGCGGTTTCATCGTTTTCTGACCCGCCATTCGATAATTCCACCAGTTTGGAGGAGCCGTTATGGATCGCCGAAGGTTTTTGCAGAGCCTAGCAGTGACAGCCGCGAGCCTCGAGACTCTATCTGGCGGCAGCGCCGCGGCCTCACCCGAAGAGCCGGCAGCCGATGTGACCCCGGATATCGAGGGCCACACCCTCATCTGCGAGTTCAAGCTCAACGCGACTTTGTGGAAAGTCTATGAGGACCTGCGCAGCCGCGAAGGCGTTCTGACTTTTGTTTCGTCGACCGGCGGCGCACGCGTACTCACCAAGAGCGCCGAAGCCTCGTTCGCCGAAGCCAACCCTCCGTATCTGGGATTGAGCATGAACGACATCGGGTTGTCCGGAACCGATCTCCTCGCCGACAGGCTGCTCGCGGGCGGAGGCGATCCCGATCCCGAAATGGTGAAATCGGCGGCGCCTCCTCAAGGGTCCGCCGCCGGCCAGGGTCCGGGCGCCGCAGCTCCCCGCTCGAGGTGGGACGCTTTTGTCGGCACCAGGGAAGCTTTCGACACGATGATGGTTTACACGGGCGGCAACACCAGGACGTACCACCCTTCCCAATACCTTGCCGAACTCCGCAACCCGGCCGTGACGCAGAAGCGCTTCGATGGCCTTCTCGGAGGCTGGATGCCTGCCGTCCGGAAGGTCATGCCAGTCTCTGACAACTCCTATTGCGAGGTGGTGGTTTTTGGCGATGTTGAAGCGCACGACCGGTTCATCGTGCAGACCTGGCATCGCACCATGCTGATTGAAAACGGCAAAATCGCCAAGGCGTTTTACGGCCATAGCTACCCCGCATTTCCGCCCGCCCGCCGGGATCCCCAGCCGGAACAGTTCTACCGCGCGCTGCTGGTCTTCGCGAACTATTGGGACAGGCAGCTGAAGGATTTCGCGCCGGCTTCCCTGCCGGACAACTCCTGGATCGACATGTCCAGGCACTATTTCGCCAAGGAACTGATGGTCCGGCCCGGCGGCGTTTATCCCAAATACGGGGCGGTGGATCGAGATTACTACGGTTCCGAGTACGACGGCTTCCAGGATATTTTCACCAGCGCCGTCCATGTCAATCTCGAGTGGGGGCGGTTCGAGACGGCGCGACAATTCATCGACAACTATTTCACCGATTTCGTCGATGCCAAAGGCGTCAACAACATGCGCGGCCCGGAGACGGCGCAGTTCGGCATGTCGCTCTCCCTGCTCGCCCGCTATTTCAACTACACGCGCGACAGCGCCTTGCTCCTCAAGCACAAGGCCAAAATTCAGGCCACGGCGAAGCTGCTCGCCGACATGCACGACCTCGGCTTGAAGATGCCTCAGGACGATCCCGGTTACGGTCTGATCCACGGCTGGAGCGAATCGGACGCCTGCCTGGCTGCCACTCCCGAAGTCTGGTGGAAACCTTATTATGCCAACAGCGCTTTCTCCGCACGCGGACTCAAGGATATCGGCAGGGCATGGCTGGAGATCGACAAGCTCAAGCCCATGCCCGGCATGGAAAAGGAGGCCCAGGACTGGCTGAACCGAAGCAAGGTTCTTCAGGATGCCACAGTCTCGAGCATGGAGAAAAACATCTGGAAGGACAAGACTCCGCCGTATGTCCCGCCAATGCCCGGCGTAAAACTGATGTTTCGAGAAGCCATGGCGCAGGAGCGGCCCAGTCCGCAACAGTGGCCGCACCGCCTCTACGCCGAACTGGTTCATGCCGATATACTCCCCGTAAACCTGGCCAACATGGTCGTCGACACCATGAGGGCTTACGGCGCCACCACCCTCGGCGTTCTTGCCAACGTCGGCGCGGCCCGCCCCGGCGGCCGCTCCATTCTCGGCTTCATCGCCTACGGCCACGCCCTGATGCTGCTCCGCCTGGACCGCATCGAAGAATACCTGCTGTTTCTCTACTCGCATCGTTATCATGCCCACACCCGCGGCGGCTGGGTTGCCGGAGAGGTCTGCGGCATCACAGGCGGCACCGCCACTTTTTGCATACCGGCCCAGCAGACCGTCCCCGTCATGGTGCGCTGGATGCTTGTACTCGAGGACTCGGACGAAGACCGGCTCTACTTCGCCAAGGGTGTCCCGCGCGATTGGGTGATCTCCGGAAAGCCGATCAAGATCAGCCAGGCGCCCACGCGCTGGGGCAGGGTCAGCCTGGAATTGGCGGCAAAACCCGCATCCAGGAGCGTCGCGGCAACGGTCGAGCTGGCGCAGCCGGGCGCCCCAAAGGAAGTTCACGTCAAGCTGCGGGTACCCGCGCAGAATCCAGTCAAGGCGGTAACGGTCAACGGCCGCCCCGCGACTCTCGGCGGCCCGCACAAAGACACCGTGATGATCCGGACCGGAGCGGAGAGACATTTTGAAGTGGTCGGCCAACTCAGCTAGGCCCAGGTTGCGAATTCCGCCTCCCTTTTCTCGACGCAGAGACCGCAGCCCACGGAAAGAGGTTTCGAAACATTTCAAATTACTGCGGTCTCAGCAATCTCTGTGTTGAGGTTTCCCCTGGTCCGAACTGCAGTTGATCGTTGACACGCTGCCCCGCTGTCGGGGGTCGCGGCCAGCCTGCTGCCGGCGCAACGGGCGGCCCGGCTTGACCCTGTGATGGCACTGCGTGATGAGTAACTCGAGGCAAGGGATCGGATCGCTGTTGCCGTGCTGCTTGACGACTAGGCACTTATCGAGGCAGTGCAGCCCGTCCAGCATCTGGCCGTCCGCGGAGCCGCTCACTGTGAGTCCCAGAACGTCGCAGATCTCCCTCTCTCGGCTTCAGCGGCGTTTTTTCCAGCGCTCCTTGATTCTTGCCGCCTGTTCCTGAGTTATGCTGCCGTTGCGGACAAGATTTGCCAGGACTTCGTCAGCCTTCGACTCGTCCTTGATGCCGCGGATATTGTTGAAAACCTGCCTAAGGCCGGCGTTCTGCCGCCGGTTCTGCCACTGCTCTCTGATCTTGACCGCCTGTTTCTGGGTGATCTTTCCGTCCGCAACCAAGCTGTTCAATGCCTCGGTAAACTTGGCTTCATCCTGTATGCCTCTGAGTTCCTGGAGCGTCTGCTGCAGCTGGCTTCTCCCCTGCTGCTTCTGCCACTGGGCTTTGATCTTCACCGCCTGGTTCTGGGTTATCCTGCCCTCTTTCACCAGATTTGCCAGGGCGGTATCGACCGTCGGCTCGTCCTTTATGCCCATGATTCGGTTTCGCAATTGCTCCCGGTTCTGCCTGGCTTGGCCGGCCCGCTGAGCGGCCTTTGGCCGGGTTTGCTGGCCCTGGCTGGCTAATACGACGTGGGTGCTGAACAACACAAAAACGATAACAACAACACGCGCGACTGGATGGACTTTCGTTGACATCACCGGCGACCTCCCTGGCAATGGTCGGGTTAGTGTTTTTTCTTCACAATTTCGCCAGACTTCGCACGATGGCGACATGTTCCGGACCTGGACGATTTCTCTTCCTCGATTTCCTCATGCTATTTCACATTAACCCTGGGAAGGCGGAAATGTTGCAGCGGAGGCTGATGATTGTGGCCACCCATGCGCATGAGAACTGCCGCATGCCTCAACAGCTCAATGCAGAGGACGCGGAGGGCAGCTGTATTCTCGGCACAGCACCTCATGCGCCGGGGCGCACCCATGTGCATGACAACTACCTCGATCCTCAAAAGCCTAACGTTGAGCCCGCAGAACCTTGGTAGCCTCATTTCCCGACCCTCCGTGCCCCCTGCCCCCAGCCGCGCCCTCTGCGTTAATCTTTTGCTTTTTACTGATGGCGTTTGGCTGCTTGCGGGCCGCCGGCTCGGCCGCGATCGTCGGGAAAGAGCTGATTCGCAAACGCGCTGAGCCCATCGGGATAAGCGTAACCTGTTCGACCGGCTCATTCGATTTTACCGGACTCTGCGGAAGCAACCCTACGATGCCCGTTTTCGCTTCCTGCTGCCATTCCGGTATCTTGCGCGCTCTGACCTGCAGCGCCAGCGGCGCCCCCTCCAGAGTGAAGGGCTGCCTGGCGAGCGGGCCCGCGTTGCGGACTATCTTGAACGATCCGGCGGGATCCAGCCCGTTGAGCACCAGACCATAGTTCCAAGCCGTGGCCGGGAGAACCTCCCATTCCTGCCACAAGTCATCCTTGCCATATTTCTGCCACTTCTCTTCAATCTTCAAAGCAAAGCTCAGCGGCCCGTAGTCCACGGACACCGAATCCTTGTTTTTCGCCCATTTGCGGACCGAAATCTTCATGGGCAGCTGCAGCATCACCGTATCGCCATTGGCCCAATGGCGTTTCACTTGAATGTAGGACGAGGGGGATGCTTTCACATCAGTCACTTTGCCGTTGATTCGAACCGAAGCCTTCTCGCACCAGCGGGGCACGCGCATGTACAATGGGAACTCCACCTCCTTGGGCGTGGAGAGCCTGAGTTGGATGATATCCCGGAAGGGATAGTCGGTTTCTTCGATGATCTTGATCTTCGTGCCGTCCCCAACCTGAGTGTCGACTTCAGACGCTGCATACAGCGATGCGGCGAGACCATGGTCCGGTGTTGCCAGCCACAGTTCCTCGGCATAGTAGGGCCACCCGTGCGAGACGTTGTGCTGGCAGCAGCGATAGACCTGGTAGGGGCTGTAGGAAAATGTCGGGCCGCTGTTCTGCACAGCAGGCGACTTGCTGCTGCTGTCGAGTTGGATCTGGTTCGCGCACGTGAGGTAATGCAGGGCCTTCATGTCGGCCGTTTCCGCCACGGGAAAACTGTTGAGCGCGATTTCTTCGCACCGGTCGGCCCAGAGCGGATTGCCGGTAATCTTGGTCAGCATCTCAAAACTATGCATGAATTCCACGATGCCGCAGGTTTCGAAACCACCTCGCGGATCGATATATCCGGGCCGGCTGTTCTCGTCGCTCACAAAAGTGCCGCCGGCGAACTGGCCGTACATAGCCATTGCTTTTTGATAATTGCGCTCGGGGGCGTTGAGCAGGTCCGCGGTCTTTGCCTGCATCCAATAGATCGCCGGCTCGCGAAATCCCTGGGCAAAATTCACGTTGTGCCAGTTGATCACGTCCTGGTCCCAGCGCGCCATGTTGTCGTGAATCTTCTTCGCCAGTTCCAGCAGCCAGGGCTCACCCGTCCGGTTGTAGAGCCAGTAAACACTCTCAATATTGTCGCCGGCGCGTATCTGCGGCCAGTAGCCCTCGCCAAAGGCGGAGGGAGGCAACTGGTTCTCCCACTGGAAATAGTTAGTCACCAGAGGGATCACTCTTTTATCCCCGGTATATTCATAAAAGGACTGCAGCACGTTGAGCATGATCATGTTCGGCCACAAATCCGGCACGCCGTTTGGATCATTCTTGCTCTTCAACGAGGTGAGCAGATCGCGCGGACCGAACCAGCCGTCGGCGCGCTGCGAAGACAACACCAGTTCAATCCACTTGCGCGCCTCCGCGATGATGTCGTTGTCCTTCAGTACGTAGCCAAGATCGGCGAAACCCTTCAACCAATAAGGCAGTTCTTCCCAGCCGCGCTCCCCCTTGCCTTCCTTGTTGGCCCAGGCGCTGGTCTCGAACTTCAGCCAGGGGGAGATCTCCTTCAAATGCCCCGTCATGCCGTCTCTTTCGATTTCAAGCATATTGCGCAACCACCCTCGCGGCGTGATGCGGCCGATGGGCAGTTTCATGAACGGGCTGGCCGCCAGGGGTGCGCGGTTGGCTACGGGGTGGTCGGCCTCGGGCGGAGTCGCCTGTTCCACTTGGGCCAGTCCGGCGCGTGTCGCCAACACGGTCAATAAAATCAAGGCCAGGCATCGATATCGGGTTTTCCTTTTCATCGTGTTTCATCCTATGGAATGATAGCTTCACCTTTTTCCGGGAGGAGCCCCACATGAAGAAGAGGATTGCGACCCTTACCGCCGTTCTGGTCCTGGCGCTCACGCTTGCCCCGCCGGACTTCGCCCAGTCGGGCCGACAGCGCTACCTCGAGACCATTCTGCCGCCTAATCTGATCCTCGAAATTGCCAACGAGGCCTCAGGAGATGAGGCCATGCATCACATGATCGCGCTTGCGGGCGTCAACCGCAACCGCCGCGCCGAGGAATATGTCCAAGGATATTACGAGACCGCATACGTCCTTAACAAGCTTAAAGAATACGGCATCACCGATTCCGAAATCATCGGGCTGCCGGCGCGCGCCAAAAGCACCTGGGACGCCGAGGCGGCCGAGCTGTGGCTGCTCTCCCCGGAGAAGAGGAAGATCGCCGATCTCAAGGAGGTCCCGGCTTCGCTTTGCTCCGGCAGCGGCTCGGCGGATGTGACCTCCGAGCTGGTTTACGTCGGCTTCGGCAATCGCGAGCAGTCGTACACCGGCAAGGACGTCAAGGGCAAAATCGTCCTGGTCAACGGCTCGCCGGGGATGGCCAAAGCGCTGGCCGTTGATAAATTCGGGGCCGCGGGGCTCATCGGTTGGGGCGGCAGCCACGCCGACTACGATGTGGACGAAATCGGCTGGAGTTCGATTCGCGTCGGCGAAAACGAAAAAACCTTCGGCTTTGTCGTATCGAAGCGGCAGTTCGATGAGCTCCGAGATCTGTGCGAGCGGGGCTCGAAGGTCGAGATGAGCGCCATCGTCAGGACGCAGATGGTCCCGTACCAGGAGGAAATGGTCTCCGCTCTGATCCCGGGAAAGGAATTTCCCAATGAGGAGCTCGTTTTCACCGCTCATCTTTTCGAAGGCTTCGCCAAACAGGGTGCCAACGACAACATCAGCGGCTGTGCGGTCATCCTGGAGACGGCGCGGGCGATCAAAAAGCTCGTGGACGACGGCAAGATCCCGCCGCTGAAGCGCTCGATCCGCTTTTTGTTCATTCCGGAAATCTCGGGCACGGCAGCCTATATCCAGAAATACCCTGAGATCACCAAGCGTTTCTTCGCCGACATCAACCTCGACATGGTCGGGGAGGACATCGTCAGGAACCGGTCCTTCTTCAACCTGGAGCGGTCGACCTGGTCCTCGCCGACGTATCTGAACGACGTTTTCGAAGCCCTGTTTGAGTGGCTGGGGAAGACCCAGAAGGAATGCGGGGAATACGGCGCGTCGGAGATCCCGGTCGTTTCGCCCAACGGCTCCCTGCAGCCGTTCTACTACTATATCAGCGAGTACACAGGCGGCAGCGACCATGTCGTCTTTCTGGACGGCGGCGTGAAAGTACCCGCGCTCATGCTCATCGCATGGCCGGACATGTGGTACCACACCAGCGGCGATACCATCGACAAGGCCGACGCCACCCAGCTCAAGCGCGTGGCCTTCATCACCTCGGCTGCGGCGGTTTTCCTCGGCTCGGCCGGGTCGCGCGAGACGCAGGTCATGATGGCGGAAACGGCCAACCGCGGGCTGTCGCGCGTCGGCAAGGACAAATTGCGGGCCGAGCGCATGATGCTCAACGCGGACGCAGCAACCCTTGCCGACGCGGCAAGAGAGGCCGTGAATGTCGTCACCCAGGGATTTGTGCGGGAAAAGGACGCGCTGGCCTCGATCAAATTCTTCATCAGGAATGACGCGGCCCTCGACGGCCTGCTTAAGGCGCGGGTCCAGGCTTTGGACAGTTTGATGAAGATTGCGGCAGACGATGTCGAGAAGGTTTATGAGCAGCGCGCTCTCAGAGAGGGGCAAAGATATCAGAAGCCGGCGCCGACGCCCGACGAAATCCGGTTGAGCAGGATTGTCCCGGTGAGGACGTCCCGGATGCAGGGTTATTTCGATTCTGCAGCGTTCCGGGCGGCGCTGAAGGACATCAAGGATCTCCCGGCGTACAAGCTGCAAGGGAGCGAATACGAGGTGAGGAACTTCATCGATGGACGACGCTCTATCCTCGACATTCGAAACGGAGTCTCGGCTGAGTACGACCCCATCCCGCTCAAGGAAGTCGAGAACTTCATGCTGGTACTGGAAAAAGCAGGATTCGTCGAACTACAAAAAAAATGATGGACGAGCTGCAGATGAACACTGCGGAGCGCAGCGAGGCCGGCGGCGGCCCGATGCGCCCCCCGACCTGTGCGGATGGAAGGTCGGGAGCGGGTTCGCCATCGCCACAACAGTCGGCGTCGAAACTGTTCTGGCTGGGCCTCCCGGCGCCGCTGTACTGAGATGGACCTAAAGGGGACGGCAAGTGGCTCTCAGTGCTTCTGAGCTTTTTTTCTCGATCACGGAATTGTTAGGCGGCATCGGACTTTTCATCTACGGGATGGAGTTGATGAGCCGCGAATTCCAGAAGACTGCCGGACACAGGCTGCGGGTGTTCCTTACCAGGCTTACCAGCAGCCGGTGGTCCGGTCTCGGCATCGGTACTCTCCTCAGTTTATTGATTCATAGCGGACCGACAACCGTCATGATGGTGGGTTTCGCCAACGCCGGTCTGATGGACCTCGCACAGTCGATCAGCATCATGTTCGGAGCGAATGTCGGGACGACGTTGTCGATGCAGATTATTTCTTTCAGCATCGATCGCTACTGCTTCCTGGCCATATTCGTCGGCCTGATGTGTCATCTGGTTTCCAGGCGGGAATCGCTCAGGCATCTGGGGCTTGTCGTAGTCGGCTTCGGGCTTCTGTTTCTGGGCATGCGGATCATGAGCGACGCGGTCATTCCGCTCCGGAATTCCGGCTACTTCGAGAACGTTCTTCGACACACAAATGCGGCCACGGTGACCGGCATGTTATTCGGACTGCTGCTGTCAGGTCTGTTCACCGCCCTGGTCCAGAGCAGCGGTGCCACCATCGGTATTCTCTTCGCCCTGAGCACGGCCCGGGTTTTCACCTCGATCGACCAGGTCTTCCCCTTGATATTAGGAGCGCACATCGGGACCTGTGCTCCGGCTTTGATCGGCAGCATCGGGGCATCGATCTCCGCCCGGCGCGCCGCCCTCTCGCATCTGATGTTCAACGTCTTCGGGGCAGCGATCGCCGTGATCATGTACAGGGTCTACGAAAGCGTCATCCCGATGACCTCGGGAAGCTTGCTGCGCCAGATTGCCAATACCCATACGGCAGTGCAGGTGCTCACGGCGATGATCTTCATGCCATTCACGCGCCAGTATGCCGAGTTCGTCACCAGGATCTTTCCGTCGCAACAGGCCGAACCTGAAAAGAGCCACCTGGACGACAGTCATCTTGAAACGCCGGAGAAAGCCATTGTGGCCGCACTCAAAGAACTCCAGCGCATGGCAACGATCACCCGCAGGATGTTGCAGGACACGATGCGCGGGTTCCTGGATCTCAATCCGGAGCGATTCCGTTACGTGCGGAAAAACGAAGAGGCTCTGGATACCATCAAAGAGGCCGTCAATTCTTATCTGATCGCGCTCGCCGGGCGGCAGCTTTCCCGGAGGCAATCCATAATCATTCAGTATTTGATGACGGCAACGGCGGATCTCGAACGGATTGGCGACCATGTCGACAGTATCGCCGAACTTACCCGGGAGAAAATGGCCAGAAACATCTGGTTCACTGACGATACGGTCATGGACCTGATCGAGCTATACAAGAAGGCTGACCAGATGCTGCTCCTGACGATTCGGTCCTTCGAGCCCTCGTTCTACGATCGACCGACCAAACTCGCCGCGGAGATCCTGGAAATGCGCAGCCAGTACGTGGCATATAGCCTCGACATCAAGCAGAAAGAAAAGACCAAGATCCTCGAAAAAAAGGAAGACGCCCTGTCCGGCATTTTCTTTCATCGCTACGTCACATGCTTCAACAAGATTGTGCAGCATTCGAAGACGATCGCCCTGGTGGAGAAGGAGCCGTTTTTCTTCGTCAAAGAACACAAGCTGGAAAAGCGGTCTGACAAAGTCGAGCCCCCCGGCAAGATCAAGCGCAACAAAGCCCCGTACGATGAGAACATCTTCAATTGAGATTGGCGGCGCGGGGCTGCTGCTCCATGCCGACGAGCACCACCACTGACCTGCCACGATTGTGTGCAGGCAATCCTCAGAGACATTATGGGTCATCTGAATGCGGATTGGCGAATATTTGCTGAGGAGCTATTTGACAGGTAGCTATCCCGCCGCAAATTGACGAACATCAAACCCTCGTGGATGTCGGACCCGCTGACAACGTCGTTTTTGATTCGGAATCACTCCACTCCGGGCCTAGCAGGCCAATGTACGGTTTGCGCGTTATTCGCCCGCGTGGGATCAACATCGCCGAAAAGCGCCTGGAATTGGAGTCCAGATCAGGTCACTTTTCCGGTTACGCGACAACACAGGCATGTGACTATCGGAAGCTGAGCTAACCCCCAGGGACGGGACTTGATCCCAAGAATGCAGCTTGTTCCGACTATCCATTGCTGCTTCCCATGCGAAAGTGTTTTGTCGACCAGCGGGGTCTCTCGGGCCCTCGAAGCAGTCATGCCCCAAAACGATGCTGCAAGAGACAGGATTCTGGCACTCTCGCGGCAGAAGGTGCGGATGATATTCTCTGGACGATACTTTCTGCTCAGATAGAATTGGAGTTGGCCGGCATCGCCCCACCGACATATCCAGCCATTCGCACCGGGAAATCGCCGCCGGCGCTCCAACTTCTGGTAAGATGGCCGTGTTCTCGGTCAACATCCACCCCGTTCCGGAAGGAGGGCTCAGCATGAAGGCATCCGCGCAGACCCGGCCCGCACCTATTCTCGACATGCATCTTCATGCCTTTCGAGCGGCGGACCAGGGGCCGCCCCCGGTCAGTATTTGTGTTCCACTCTCGATACCCCCCGCTGAGAACGGCGCAAACTGGGGAGCCGCGTTCGGCGCATTTCTCAAGAATCCGACGTGCGCGCATCCGATTCATTCTCCTCTCACGGATAAGGAGCTGATGGACCGGACCCTCGCGATCATGGAACGTAGGAACGTCATCGGAGTAGCCAGCGGTCCTTTGGTAAACGAGTGGCGCAAAGTCAGCGGCGACCGGATCATTCCCGGCCTATTTTTCGACCTAGGTCCCGGAGCACCCTCCGCAGGGGAAATGCGAGCCCTTTTCAAAGCTGGCCGGTACTCCGTCCTCGGCGAGGTGATTATCCAGTACCAGGGGATCGAGCCGGGAGATGCGAAATTCGAGCCCTACCTTGCGTTGGCCGAGGAGATGGACATCCCAGTTGGGATCCACGTCGGCCCTGGGCCTCCGGGCGCTCCATACCTGGGTTTCCAAGGATATCGGGCCCGACTCCACAGCCCGCTTGTGGTGGAAGAAGCACTCCTCCGGCATCCCCGGCTGCGCATGTGGTTGATGCACGCCGGATGGCCCATGCTCGACGACCTCCTGGCGGTGCTGTGGACGCACCCGCAGCTGTACGTCGACGTTGGCGTGATCAGCTTCGGTATTCCCCGTCCGGTCTTTCATAGGTATCTACGAAGCCTAGTGGAAACCGGGTTCGGCAACCGAGTGATGTTCGGTTCGGATCAGATGGTGTGGCCGGAAGCATTGGAAGTGGCAATCCAGTCCATTGAGACAGCCACGTTCCTGACACCGGCTCAGAAGCGAGACATTCTCTACAACAACGCTGCCCGGTTCCTTCGTCTCAGCAGGGAACAAATCGCGCGGCACAACGGCCGGAAGTAAGCGCAGCAGCCCAGTGTGCGTTTGCCGGCGTCTGTCGAGCCGAATACCACCTGCGGCGAGCGGGGGCCAAGTTTGGCGTACGCGCCAATCCATCCAGGCAGGGAGCTCAGTCGCTCTCACACTTTCAGGCCTGGGTAGTTGAATCCGCAGCACTTGTCTGAATATCGGGCACTCGTAAACAGGTACGTTCCCCAGATACGACGTATGTGGGAAGTTGACTGACGACCGGCCACTTGCCTGAGATACGCCGTAACCGTAGAAGTGAAACAACCGATGTGATTCCAGGAAGCAACCATCGAAACAGAGGCTGCGGTTCATACATTCCGAGCGGTAAGTGGTAAGCCTTCATCGGAAATGCCACGGCGCAGAAATCCGCGATAACAAAGGAACCAGAACTTGCCGGGGCATTTCCGATAAGGTCACTTGAAGGAAGCCGCTGTTGCTTGCGGCGGACGCCTATGGG
>JAIQGI010000050.1 GCA_020072565.1 Terriglobia bacterium | reverse complement strand
AAAAAGAAAGCACTGATTGCCTTGGCACATTCGATTCTCACCGTTGCCTATCACGTGCTGAAAACCACTAAACCGTTTTGTGATCTTGGCGCCGATTACTTTGAACGCCTTCACCGAGACCGAATTCGTCGATACCATGCAAAAAGACTTGAGCATCTGGGCTACAAAGTAAAACTAACGGAAGAGGCTGCCTGAGCCTAAGAATTTTCGGAACAGAGACCACAGAGTCCGCGTGTCTTTTCGGACGCCGTTTTCGCCATATGAGTGAACATCCGAACGCTCGTCCTCGCCGACGAGCTCCGCACTCATTGCCGCTGCTACTACAACGAGCGCGGCGAACTCATGGCGGACAGGAAAAAGCCCCTCGGGAAGCCGCACCGCTTGTGAGTGATGGAATTCAAGGCCCGCCTCGGGTATGTTCCGGAGGAGCCGCCCATCTCGCCGCACTCGATGAGAAGTGCCTGTTCATATACTTCTCGATGGTGGTGATCGGCTTCGTTGCCGTCCTCGAGTGGGATGCGCTATTTCCCGATCGCAGGGATTACCTGATCCTGACTCCGCTGCCGATCAAGGCAGGTACCCTGTTCGTCTCCAAGGTAGGGTCGCTGTGCATCTTCCTTGTTCTTTTTTCGGTGTTCGTGAATGCGTTGCCTGCTGTCCTTTATCCCCTGTTCTTCGGCAGGGGGATTGGGCAGGCGATCCGGTTCATTCTCAGCCATGCGCTGAGTGTTTTTGCCGGCAATGCCTTCATCAATAATTCATCGCCTCGTTCTTCGGAATCCCAGAGAGCGGGCCTCGTTCTGCTTCATCGCCAAAACGCTGGCGCGCTGCCCAACCCATAAAACCTATTTCGGTGCTTCCCTTGGAGTAGGGCTGGCGTTCGTCGTCATGGGTCTGGTAACCATGGTCTCGCGCCATGGGTTCGAGGCCGTACACTCCATGAAATCGGAACTGGTGTCGATTCCACTCGTGCTGAGCTATTTCATACTGCTCGGCCTCCGTGTGATATCTTTCTGTCTCACCATTCACCCATGAGTGTTCCTGCTCACTCCTCATGATGCTCGCACTCCCCGGGCGGGGTTCGACGGTGACCGATCCGCCGCACTCAAGGCACAGGCATGAAAATGGAGGGGAAATCCCCGTGGCTCAGATCTGCAACCCGACGGAACGCATGAGTTCCAGCGCATTGCTTTTGCGCACGATGCCTGGGCGCAGGCGGTAGTCGAACACTAGTCTGCCGTTCTCCATGAAATCCTCAAAATGGAAGTTTTCGGCACGCGGCGCCATAATTTCCGCGATCTGTGCCAGGGCGAGGTCGTGCGTAGTCAAGAGTCCGACGGCTCCGCGGCGCACCAGGTCCTGGATGACCGCTACCGCACCAATGCTTCGGTCGTGGGAGTTGGTACCGTGCAGGAGTTCATCAAGAAGAAAGAGCAGCGGCCGTGGCCCTAAAGTTATATCTACGAGCTGTCGCAGTCGGGTGATTTCAGCATAAAAACGGGATGTTCCCTCCTGGAGCGAGTCCCTCCGCAGGATCGAAGCTCCTACGGCGAGCGGGGAAAGCTTGAGCCGCAACGCACGTACCGGGGCACCGGCCTGAGCCAGAACCGCATTGATGCCGACGGTACGAAGGAGTGTGCTTTTGCCCGACATGTTCGAGCCGCTCACCACGAGTAGGCGCAGATCCCGGCAGAGCCTGACATCGTTCCTCGTGCAAGTGCGCTCCGGAAGGAGCGGATGCCCCAAGCCCTCCCCCTCAAAGCACGGGCCCGGCGGAGCCATTTCCGGAAACGGATCGTCGGGATGCTCATAGGCATAGCCGGCGAGCGCGCACAAGGCTTCCATCTCTCCAACCACCGCAAGCCACTGCGCAACCGCCGGTCCTGATTTCCTGCGCCAGGTCTCGATCGCGAATGCCATCTGGACTTCCCAAAGAAGGAGTGCGGCAATAGGAGCAAAAAACAGGTTGCGTCTGGAATCAAGCAGAACGATCAACCGATCCAACCCGGCAATTTGGCGTGATGCCGGCAGCCCTCCAGTAATGAGAGCACGGGAAAGCGCCACGAGTCTGGGGGCGGTAAACGGCTCACGCTCCAGCCGGGCCAGAGCCTGTGACAGGAGCGCCAGATCCTGGCCGGGCCTCTCGACGCCCTCAACAACCCGACGGACCCTCCTCCGTAAACAGTAAGTGAACACGGCTTCCCCAAAAATGACAAGGAGAAACAGGTCGCCGTTGATACCCCAGACGCTCCACAGCACAAGGGTGATCATGGCAGCGGATGCCAGGAGTGCGGCGGCGAGGCGAACACGCCGGGAATCGAGCAACGGAGGTGCATTTCCCCAGGCCGCAAGCGCGTCGGGATTGACTCCGGCACGCACATCGGTGCCCAGAATCGCCAGGCCCTCCCGCAAATCGAGCCGGCCGCGCAGTTCCTCAACTGCTGCCTGCCGCGCAAGGATGTCTTCCGGCGTAGCGGGCGCAGTCAACCACCGGGCGAGGGTTTCTTCACCGGCCCGGGTTCGTGCCGTACAGACCAGTTCAAAGAGAGAGCCCCTGCCGAACAAATCGAGGTCCTCGGCGTAAGGGTGGGACTTGTCCAGGAACCGATCGCCGGGTTCGCCGGTTCCGGCCCAGCGATTCTCCAGCCGCGCAATGCCTCGCTCATAATAAGCTGCAGCCCGCTCCAAACGCCGACGGGCCCGGCGGACACGCTCGTGCAGGATGAGCAGAGACAGGAAGACCAATAATGGAAGCAACAGCCACCAGGAAGACAAGAGCGCGGATCTGAAGGAAAGCCAGGCTATGGCGACCGCGGCGATAAAAACACCCAAGCGCAGGTTACCGATGCGAATTTCGAGTTGTGCCTCGCGCGCCGCCGCCCGGCGCCGCACCTCGAGGCGGCGCACATACTCGGCGCGGGGATCTGGTGGGGGCAGGCTTGACATAGAGGCTGTCATTATCGCTTAAAGCAGTCTCAGATCGGCATGGGAAAATGATCCGCACTCTATCCTGACCATGAAATATACGGCGTGGCATAGCCACAACCCAAAGCCTCAACGTAGAGGGCGCAGAAGCCGTGGAGAATTTTCGCTTCTGCGTGACTTTTCTCCGCGACCTCTGCGTCGATCTTTTGCTTTTCTTGCCTAAATGGCAAGGATTTGCAGGTAAGTAGTTCGAAACACTCGAGGGAGGTTTTCGCACATATCGCGGGTCCGTAAACAGATGAACGCGGATTTTCGTCTGCGTGCATCTGCGGCTCCTTGCTTTGAGATCCTGGCGGTCCGATGGCGGGATGACCTGGAATTCGCTGCCGGCAGTCAGAGTCCGGTTCGAGATCTTATCCAGGACTCTTATCTCCAGCGTGTATTTGCCCGGCACCAGGCCTTTGGTCGAAATCGCTCCCACAACAACGACACGCTGGCCGGAGGCGTACTGAACCGTTCTCCCCTTCGGGTCCTCCAGGTTCAAGAGGACCTGATCGCCGGACTTGACGACGTAGGAGATCTGCAGGGACGGTTCAAGGGTGCTCTGGTCGACGGCTGCGTGGTAGATCTGCAGATAGGGGAACAGGACATCCCCGCCACTGCGGTATTCGCATCTCACGTTCGGCTGCACTTTCATGTCGCCGATGACGAACTGCTCCAGGTGATCGTAGGTCGGGGGAACGCCATTGACTGAGTTTGCCAGTATAACGGTACTCGCCTGCAGTTCCTCGCTATCATATTTCGGAACCATGAACCCCTGACTCAGCGAGCCGACATAGCCGCTGTTCAAGTCCCTGAGGATCAGGTCAAGCCGGTATCGCTGCCCGGCATCCAGAAATACAATTGCCTGGTAAATGGACCGCTTGTTCTTGCCGGCTTCAAAGAATTCGTCAGTGTACTCCGTGGAGATCGTGTGTTCGAACTCGCCGGCGATGCGCGCCTGCAGGGTAGTGATTTCCCCGTAGACGTTGACCGAAGCCCGATTGAATCCCATCTCCTTCTTGAACTCGAGGTTCTTGTTATCCAGCTCGATAGTGATCGGGACCATCACTTTGGTCGCCGAAATCCGGATGAAGTCCGTCCTCATCCTGTAAGGAAGCTGATTGTATATTATGCGCGTCGAGACGATTCCCTTGAGATCCGCAAACTTGATCTGGGGGGGCCGCTGAACGTTGAAGTAGCGGGCCAGGCGCTCGAAAGGCGCGTCTTTGGATCTCTGGAAGTCAGCCTGGCCCATGCCACTGTGATTGACGCGATCCTCTTTCCTGGTAAATCCATTCTCCTCGCTTTCGGTCAGGCCCGCGTTGGGGACCGTCAGAAGCGCGTCCTTTTCCTCCGAATCCATTGCAAGCCGGTATTCGCCGGTGAAGGTCTTGTCCACGAATTCGAGCTCGACGTCGTCGCCTACCCCGTCAATGTGACGATAGCGCCAGCGCTCGAAGGGATATACGCTCGTCCGGCCGCCGCCTTCCCAGAACTCCCGCTGGTAGGAACCGCCCGAGGGATGCGGGTCGATCCCGTCAGGTTCCCCATACAGGATGTAGATGTGGCCGCGATCCGTCTTCCACCCCGGCACCCCGGAAGCGAAGTGCTCGTTGGCGTAAGCGATCCGGCGATAGTGCTCCACCTTAAACTGGTTGCCGCCCTCGCGCAGATCCGTATTCCGGCGCAGCCAGAATTGCTCGATAAAATTTTCCCGTTCTTCGTCAGTGGTGAGGGCCATGAACGTGTCTCTCTCCTCAGGCCTGATGATGTAACGCACATCCTCGTCAACCCATTTCTTGTGTTGGTCGGGAAGCGCGCGTTCCCTTGCTTTGGCTTTCTGGAGATCGGCAGGTTTGCTCTTCTGCCGTTCGGGAGGGGGCGTCGCCTTCTGCCGGCCGGCAGCAACCACCTCTTTGTACGCCGCTTTCGATGGAGAAAGAAAACCTTGCCAGACCGGCAAGGAAAAGAAAAAGGCGGCTAGAACCAAGGTTAGTCTGGTATGCATGAGATCTGCTCCAGTAGTTCGGCTAAGCGAACCGGTGGCATCGGGCACATTTCGAACTTCGCTACCTGTAATTACGTAAGATGTGGGCGCGCGGCCGAAAAAAATCATCGGAATGCAGCTGACGCAGGAGGGGCGGTCTCCGCGCCGCCTATTGGGTGAGCAGCCGGTCGATGAAATCTTTCAGCGTGGTGAAGGTAATCATGCCTTCGACCCGCTGGCGCAGGCCTGTGCTGGCGGTGATGAAAAATGTGGGGGTTGAAATGATGTTGCGGCTTTGGGCCAACATGATCTCCTGGCCGACGGCGGCGTCAGTCGCAGGATCGGCAGCCAGCTTCGCCACCCTCACCAAGTCCGTCGGATCCAACACCTTTGCGAGGATTGCCCCGATATTGCCGTCCTGCGACCATTGATCCTGTTCCCTGTAGAGCGCATCCACCACCCGCAGCCATCGATCTCGGCCTAGACGTTCCGCTGCCAGTGCCAAACGCGCGGCCTTGCGTGCGAACTGATGCATCTCCAGCGGGTAATCACGGTACACGATGTAAATCTTATCGGTCTTGTTCGCCTTGGCGTAGTCGGCAAGTAAAGGCTTCAAAGTCAGCAGGTAAAAATCGCGGCATTTGGGGCATTGATAATCCGAGAATACCTCTATTTTGACCGGCGCTCCGGGTTCACCGCCGAGATAGAGTTCCCGCGGCATACTGATGCCGGTGGCTCCTGTTATCGCCGGCAGAGTATCGGTCCGCGGTTGCGCCTGGCCTTGCCGGCGCTCATCTGCCGGCGTCACGGTACCGTCGCCGGATTGACTGACCCTGCCCCGGGCAGAGTACCAGAGGAGGAAAATGACAGGGATCAGCAACAGTAACCAGAGCGATTTCTTACTGCTATGGGACATCAACATCTCCTCGAACCACACATTTCGCCAGTGTGGAGATTCCCGCCGATATGGTAAACGGCGTGTCCGGCTAATCAAGCGAAATTTTAGTCAGCCAAACGCCGGCATTCTACCTCTATCAATTCAGCTACTCATGGAATCTGCCTGTCGGAGCGTGACACTTCGAGGGCGGCGGCAACCAGCCATGTTCCATAGCGCCATCCGCGCACGGGAATTATGCTAGGATTATGGCTATGAATTGCCTGGGTCTCCTGCTGGTTCTCATGATGCAAGCGCCAAAACCGGCTCCGCCGCCGGGCATGCCTGTGACGCCGGGCGTCTACTTCCGGCAGGGAGATGCGCAGTGGATCAAGCTCGAACCCGCCTCCATGGCTGACATGAAAAGCAAGGGCATGGAACAGTTCATGGATACTTACGGCTATTTCAATCTCGACCTTACCGTGACTTACACGGGAGCCCAGGCCGCGGCGCAAATTCCTGTTCCCCGGCCCGTTTTTTATGTTCGCGGCGTCGGCTCATCGAAGGAAGCCATGATCGTGCAGTTGACGCGCAAGAAAGACAGCCGCACGATCCGGACCTCATCTTCGGCTGCCACGACGGAAAACAAGGGCGGATTCAAGAAGCAGGAGATCCAGAATGTGACGGTTACTGTTTATTCCGATGAGTCCTTTTCCGTCGCGCCGGAAGACGATTTGAAACCAGGCGAATATTTGCTGGTTTTCGGCTATGCCAATGCGGGCTTCGATTTCGGCATCAGCCGCACAAAAGGTAAGGGCCACTGGAATTGATGGCCTGCCGATGATCCTTCTGCTGTGCGCCCCCGGGATGGTCACCCTCCTGCTTTTGCATTTCACCTCCTCCTTCTGAACCGCGAAGACGCAAAGACTCCCACAGACGTAACAATCATCTTGATCTAAAGGCCCCCTCTGGTGTGAGATGGGGGGTGGTCGAACAGGTAAGAACGTCATAAAGATGCTGGAAGGCAATTGTGGAGGGCTCCTTTATGCCTCAAGATCCCGAGGAGAAATGCTGCAAGTCACACCAGGGGATAAGCCGCAGAGGTTTCCTGTCTTCGGTCGGCGCAGGAGCGGTCGCCGCCGCAACCATAGGAAACGCCCCCGTAGCGGCCGCGCAGGAGATAGATGCCGTTGGCGATGCAGTCACCGTCAACCTGGCCGTCAACGGATCAAAACGGAAGATCGTCGTGGAGCCGCGCTGGACGCTGCTTTACATCCTGCGTGATGTTCTGGGGCTCACAGGCACCAAGATCGGCTGCGAGCGCGGGGAGTGCGGCGCGTGCACCGTCCTGATCGACGGCAAACCGCGTTACGCCTGCATGATGCTGGCTGTCGAGTCAGAGGGACATGAGATCACGACGCTCGAGGGTTTGATGGATGGCGAAAAGCTCGGACCCGTCCAGCAGGCCTTCGCGGAGGAAGACGCCTTCCAGTGCGGCTTTTGCACTCCGGGGCAGATAATGGCCGTCGAGGGTCTGTTGCGCCAGAATCCCAATCCGACCCTGGACCAGATCCGCGCCGGTGTAAGCGGGAATCTGTGCCGCTGCGCCGCCTATCAGCACATCTTCAGGGCTGCCGCCAAGGCCGGCGAATTGCGCAGGAAGGGAGGTGTGGCATGAGCGACTACTACGACGAACTAGAAGAGTCCTTCCGTTCGGGATCTTCAGCGCAAGCCCCGCAACCTCAGGAAACCATTCAGCCGTGGGGCGAGACGCGCATCGTCGGCAAGGCACTCCCCCGTGTCGACGCCTACGAGCGGGTTTCCGGCGCCGCCGAATACACCTACGACGTGATCCTCCCCGACATGCTCTATGCCGCGATCCTGCGCTCCCCGCACGCTCACGCCATGGTGAAGAACGTGGACACGAGTGCTGCGGAGAAAATGCCGGGCGTGGTGGCCGTACTCACCGGGAAATCTCCCGGCGCCGACCTGCCGTGGTACGGCGGCCGGACGGCGCAGAGCAGGCTGTTCGATCCTCACTGTCGCTATGAGGGGGATGAAATTGCCGCAGTGGCGGCTCGCACTCCCTACCAGGCCTGGGACGCCGTCAAGGCGATCAAGGTCGCTTACGAGCAGTTGCCTTTTGTCATCGATGAAGAGTCAGCTTTAAAACCCGGCGCGCCAAAGATCCACGAAAGCGGCAACACCACGGGCGATCCGCGCGTGACCAAAAGGGGTGACATAGCCAAAGGTTTCGCCGAGGCCGACGTGGTTCTGGAGGAGAACTTCTACACCAACTTCCAGATCCATGTCCCGATGGAAGCCCACGGGTCGGTGGTAAAGTGGGATGGGGATAAGGTGACGATCTGGGATTCCACACAGGGCGTTTACGATGCCGTCCTCCTCTCCTTCGCCTCCATCATGGGCGTGCCCATCAACAACGTGAGGGTGATATGCCGCTATTTCGGCGGTGGCTTCGGTTCCAAGCTGGAGCTCGGCAAGCATACGGTCATCGCGGCCCTGCTGGCGCGCAGGACAGGCCGGCCCGTGAAGCTGATGCTTTCGCGCGAAGAGACTCTTCTCGCCGTGGGCAACAGGCCTGACGCCAGGATGACGCTGAAGGCGGGCGTGAAAAAAGATGGAACTCTGACCGCTTTGCAGTTTACCAACGTGGCCGCCGCCGGCGCCTACTCGGCCGGGACCGGCGTGGGATTTCAGGTAGGCGAACTCTATAAGTGTCCCAATGTCCAGATCAGCGAGAGCACGTACTACATCAATGCAGGTCGCGGGCGCGCGTTCCGGGCGCCCGGTTTCCCTGCCGGCAACTGGTGCCTGGAACAGATGATGGACATGCTGGCCGAAAAACTCGGCATGGATCCGGTGGAGTTCCGGCTCAAGAACTTCACCGACTTCAGCCAGTCCAGGAATGCGCCCTATACCAGCGCCGGCTTGAAGGAATGCCTGATCCAGGGCTCGAAGGCGTTCGGCTGGAAGGAAGCGCGGGCTGCCCGAAAGAGCGACGGTCATATCAAGCGAGGCTTCGGCGTGGCTGCCGGCCTGTGGCAAGCCGGCAGCGGCTCACCGCCTTATACGGCCGAAATCCGCATGTTTTTGGACGGCGGCGTAACCCTCAAGACGGGAGCCCTGGATCTCGGGACCGGGACCAAGACGGTCGCCTGCATGGTCGCTGCCGAGGAATTGGGGATACCACTCGAGAATGTCCGGATCATAAATGCGGACACCGCCGTCACACCTTACGCCCAGAGCAGTGGGGGCAGCATGACCCTGCCCGGCCTGATCCCTGCGGTGCGTCGCGGTGCGTGGCTCGTCAAACGGCAGCTCTTCGGCTGGGCAGCGCAAACCCTCGGCGTTCCCGCGGACGACCTGGAATTGCAGGACAGATCCATTGTCAGCCGCAGCAGCCCCGATAAGAAAAGAACCGTGCAGGAGCTGATGCAGGCGCACGGAGTCAGGGATGTCATCGGCATCGGCAACCGGGATCCGAATCCGGCAAACAAGGCGATCATGCCCTTCGGGGCCCACTTTGCCGAAGTGGAGGTCAACACCAAGACCGGCGAGGTCAAAGTTGTGCGACTTCTCGGTGCGAATGAGAGCGGGCGCGTGATCAACCGAAAGACCTTCGACAACCAGGTCTTCGGAGGCATGACCATGGGCCTGGGCTATGCGCTGACGGAAAAGCGGGTGATGGACCGGCAAACGGGGAAAATGTGCAACGCGAACCTTCACGACTATAAGGTGCCTACGGCACTCGATGTTCCTGCGAATCATCAGGTGTTGCCCATCGATCTCAAAGACACCGAGTGCAACATCGTCGGTTGCAAAGGCTTGGGTGAGCCCGCGCACGTTCCGGCCGCCTCGGCGATCGCCAATGCAGTTTATGACGCCATCGGCGTGAGGCCTACTCATGGTCCGATCGATCCCAGAACTATCCTGGAACTGCTCAGTAAGAAGAAAAGGGGATGAGCCATGATGAAAAACTTTGCTTATGTGAAAGCCGGCTCGGTCGCGGCGGCGATCAAGGCTCTGGGCACCAAAGGAGCCATCCTTCATGCGGGGGGGACGGATCTGCTGGGATGCGTACGTGACGAGACTTTCCCGGTGGAGAAAATCGTCAGCATCAGCGGTCTGAAGGAACTGAAAGGGATCTCCGCCAGGCCCGATGGCGGGCTGAAGATCGGAGCACTCACGACGGTTGCAGAGGTCGCCTCCACTGCCTCAATTGCAGAAAAATATGCCGTGCTGGCACAGGCGGCAGCCGAGGTGGCCAGCCCCCAGCTGCGCAACCAGGGGACCATCGGTGGGAACATCTGCCAGCGGCCCCGCTGCTGGTACTACCGGGGCGACTTCCCTTGTGCCCGGAAAGCCGGCGACATGTGCTACGCAGTGGACGGTGAAAACCAGTATCACGCCATCTTTGGCGGCGGCCCCTGCTTTTTCGTGCACCCATCGGACACGGCAGTCGCCCTCGTGGCGCTGCAAGCCCAACTGCTGATTGCAGGCCCGGCCGGAAGCAAGGCCGTCAAGATAGAAAACTTCTTCGTAGGGCCTGATAAAGACATCAAAAAAGAGAACATCCTGCTGCCCAATGAAATCGTGACGGAGATTCATCTTCCGCCGATCAGCGGCAACGTGCGCAGCTCCTATCGTAAGATCCGCGCGCGCCGCGCCTGGGATTTCGCCCTGACCAGCGTTGGGGTGGTGTTGCAGTACGAGAATGACAGTGTCAATAGGGCGCGCATCGTGCTGGGCGGGGTTGGCCCGTACCCATGGAGAGTCGAGGCTGCAGAGAAGCTCTTGATCGGCAAGAAGATCGACAGCACCCTCGCCGCGTCAGCGGGTCAGGCGGCTGCCGAGGGAGCCAACCCGCTACGAGACAACGCTTACAAGATTCAAGTGGTCCAGGGTGCCGTCGAGGAGTCCCTCCTCGCGCTGGCTTGAGCTCCGGAGCCGGGACACGGGCACGGCGCTTCAAGGCACCGCCAATCTAGTAGTCTTAGACCTTTAGTCAGCAGAGATTAGAATGGTTTCAAGAACCACTGGTATGCTATGCTCCAAATAAATCCCGGAGAGACAGCCATGTCTAGATACATGATCCACGTCTATTGCGACGATTGCTCCGCTACCCACTCGATGGGGGTGTCTGTGGTACTCAACGACGGTCCGCCGGAAAAAACCAGCATCGGCACAGTGTATGCCGGTCGGAGCGTACCCTCGAGTCTTCTCATCATGTTGAGAAATGCCGTGAAATGCCCCAAGACCGGCAAGATTTTCCAGCAGACGGATAACAACAAAATTTACATTGCCCCAACGCCGGGATAGATCCAGGAGTCCAGGCACCGTTCAACGCAACTGCCGCCGATGACATGGACGGCGCGGCTGCGCACGGCCATCTGGATCATGGCCGTCGCTTCGCCGCGGGTTCTGAGACAAACGCCGCTACCCAGTACCGCCCTGTACTGCCGACAATCAGATTTTTTCGTCCCACGCCGGCTCCTGAGGCAAAAAGACAATATTTCGATTTTCCGCTCGGGATGCACCCGGACTGCTCCGGAGAGCTCATAGACCAGGTCGTTATTGAGGCCGCATGATGCTCAGCCCTCATACGTTTCTTGACTTAAGGCAGTTCCTGCCTGATTCTATTATTAGAGAGCTACTTATGAAGTATCGGCGGAGAATATGAGGACGTACATGCTACACAGAAACGGAGGATTGCATGAGTAGGATCATCGCAGTTTTTGCAGTGCTTGTGTTGCTTCCGCTCCTCAGTCTTGCTCAGACTCCAGTCCCAGGTGTGGCGGCGACCATCGAATTCAGCTTTTACGCGAACGGCAAATCGTTGCCTGCAGGAAACTATGAATACAGGCTGGATACCAACACGGATGTTCTGAAGGTGACAAACACGAAGACGAGAGAGACCATCATGGTACCCGTCATCACTACTATCAGCAAGAAGGTGCCTCCCGACGGCGAGATCGTGTTCGACAAGACGGCAAGCGAATATTACCTCACCGAGGTATTCATACCCGGCCAGGACGGTCTGCTGGTAAAGGGCGCTGGGGGCAAACATACTCACGTGTCTGTCAAGGCGAAGAAATAGGATCCGCGCCTCGCCCATTCCTGTTTTTACCATGGCCCGCTCCCTGAAGCGGGCCTTGGCTTCGAGTGCAGACAGAATCTCTAGAGGGGATTCCTGTTCTATTTTTCCAGGAGGCATCCTAGGTGAACAATCAGGTGAAAAAGGAGGACCCAATGAGAAAAAGTGTTTTGGCGACTCTGGCGGTGGTTCTACTGAGTCCGATCTTGGGGCTGTCCCAGGTGAGTCCGCGGGCGCTGGCCGAGATTCCGTTTGAGTTTCACGCAGGCACCAAGGTGCTGCCGGCCGGATCCTATGAATTCAAGCCGGACGTCGCCGGCTCGGTGGTCAGGGTGGTAAACACCAAGAGCAGCGAAACCATCATGGTACCCATTGTCACTCGGCTCAGCCAGCGTCCGGGAAATGAGGCCCTGGTAGTATTCGACCGGGCGGACAATCAATATTTTCTCTCGGAGATCCATATCCCCGGAATGGACGGGTTCCACCTCGCGGGTGCCCCCGGCCCGCACACGCACGTCACCGTCAAGGCGAAGAAGTAGGGTGAGCCGCGCTTGCCTTCGACCATACGGGCCCGCCCTCCGGAGCGGGCCTTGTTGTCGATGGAAATAATCCTTTCGTCCACCTTATCAGGAAATCCCACCCGCACGGAGTGTGAAGTTCGCAACGCAGCCGGGCCGCCACCAACTGGAGATGCTAAATCGGGATCAGGCGTGGCAGCCGCCGTTCATACTGCACGACATTTCTGATTCCGGATGTCTTGATGGCTTCCAAAGCCACGTCGAAGTGCTCAGCCACCTCCTCGGGCCGGTGCGCATCTGAGCCGAGGGTCACGCGCATGCCGCCCATCTCTGCGTACCAGCGCAAGATTTCCAGATCCGGAAGCAGGACCCGGGCCTGCCGTCGCAGCGCGGAGGTGTTTACGTCGAGGGCAATGCCGTGTTCGATGCAATTGCGCAGCACAGGACGGATCAGGGTTTCGTACTGGCGCGGATCGTAGCTGCCATAATGGGCAAAGGCAGTGCGGACAGGCACATCGAGGTGACCGAGCACATCGAAGCCGCCGGCCCGCGTCATGCGTTCCAGCTCTTGAAAATATAGCCCGAATGCTTCCGGGGCGGGCTGCTGAAAGTACCCGTGATCGAAGATGCTGTTGCGTCCCACCCAGTGCAGCGAGCCGATGGCGTAGTCGAACGGCGCGCGCGCCAGGATTCTCTTCATCTCCACCTGGAACAGGTGCGGCTCTCCGATCTCGATTCCGGCTCTGATCACCAGCCGGCCGTCGAACGCGGCACGGCAACGCTCCAACTCCTCGAGCCAGGGATCGAGCCGGAGCCAGTCACGCGGCTTTTCGTCGGGATGCAGATCGTAATGTTCAGCAAAGCCGATCTCCGGAACACCCAGCGCTATGGCGGCCCGGCACATCTCCTCCATGGTTGCGTGCGCATCGGCAGAATAGTTGGAGTGAACGTGATAGTCGCGCAGGGTCATGAGAAAATGGCAGGGGCACGGAGCGCCGTGCCCCTGCTGCGTTGCTTGGATTAGTTGCCTCTGCCACCCTGGGCCGGGGGAGACAGCTTGGACAGGTTGCCGCCACCGCCGCCACGGCCACCACCGCCGCCACCGCCACCGCCGGAGCCTTGCCCAAAGACGGCATAGATCTGCTCCTGCGTCCAGCCGCTCTTGACCAGGCTCAGGTAGATTGTTTTCTTCGCTGCGTCAAGCTGGCTGGCTTGGACAGGTTTCGCTGAAACTACGAGATTGTCGGTGTCGCCGAACTGCTTCTTGTAGTTCTGCAGTTTAGTCACGCAGCCCTGCGGGTCTGTGAAATCGCATTCGAACAGCAGCAGCGTGTTCTTCTGGTTCATCTTCGTGATCAGCGCCTGATCGATGGGCGCGTTGCCGGTAAGCGTCACCAGGAATGACTTGGAGGTGGCGTCGAGCATGTCGCTGAGCAGCTTGCTCGACGGGTCGATCAGGTTGATGACGATATTGTTGGCCTCCATGGCCTTCACCGCTTCACGACCCTTGGTGCTGACCCCGCTATTGAAATTGAACCAGGTCCCGTCGTTGGCCGGGACATCAACGCGTCCAAAATTCAGGAGCATCGCGGATTGAAGCAGGAAGGGAATGTTGCCGTCAAACATGCCGGCGTCGCGCACCCCCAGAGTATAGCGGGTGCCGCCGCCAAAGCCGCCACCGCCACCACCACGCCCTGCGGCAGGTGCTGCGGCAGCAGTGGTCTGTGCCGGCGTCGCCAGTTCTTTGATCCGATTGTTGACCAGGTTCACCAGGTCGGCATTACTGGACGCATCCACAGAGCGCCAGGCCGCACCACCTCCGCCTCTGCCACCCTGCTGGCCCTCGCCCCCCCTGGCCGCAGGCTGCGGGCCGCCGCGCATGTCAGTGACATTGAGACGCTCGGCATTGTAGATGTGCTGACGGTCCGGAATCAGGAGATTCGCCTGGGTCTCATTGGCGAGATTGAGTACTCCCTGCAAAACCCACTGGCCCGTCTGGCCCAGGATCTTTTGATCGATCTTCTCGGTGTCGTCGCCGGATTGGTGATAATCCGGATGGCCGACGCCGCCGCTGGTCATACAGGCGATCGCTTCAATGCCGAGGTTAATGAAGGCCGAATAATCGCTGCCGCCGGGACCGGCCATATTCTCGCTGCTCAGCTTGATGTTCGGATCCTGGTTGCGCTTGATGATGTCGTAAATCTGCGGAAAGTTCAGCGCCCCGGGCACGCCGATGGCGTCACCCAATCCGACCATATCCATATTGAAATAACCGACAAAGCGGTCCATTGACACGCCCACGGTCGGGTGGGCCACCCAGTAATTGGAGCCCAGAAGGCCCTGTTCCTCGCCGCACCACAGGCCGATAATGATCGTGCGCTTGGGTTGCACCTTGTTGACCGCGAGCAGGCGCCCGATTTCCATCGCGACGGCCGTCCCGGAAGCGTTGTCATCGGCGCCGTTCATAACTACGCCATTGGTGACTCCCAGGTGATCCATGTGACCGCCAAGCCCGACATACTGATTTTTCAGGTTCGGATCTGTCCCTTCAATCATGCCGAGCACATTGCGCGAGAAGTTGTTTTTAAACTTGTCGCCGTAAAGGGTGATCGAGTCGTAACCCTTGATCGTGGCCTTCAGCCCGGTGCTCCTGGTCTGTGCTTTCTTGTCCCGGATATCGCGGCGCATCTGGGCGATCGTGGCGTTGAATTCGCTCAGGGACTGCTCCGCATCTCGCCACATGATCCAGCGGAACACGCGCTCGTCGGCGGGGACGGTGGCTGAAACGGGGATTGAAATCGATGCAACGACAAACGGGCGTTTGAACGGGGAAATGTCCGCCTGAGGCTGCGCCTGCCCTCTGGCCTGGGGCGCGGCCGCAGGAGCCGCAGGACCGCCACGGCCACCGCCACCGGCGGCAGCAGCCGGCGGAGTGTAAAGCAGAATCCCCGCCGCTCCCTTGTTATAGGCCACTTGGGCCTTTTCAGCGTTGGTCGATTCTCTAGCCCAGTCCTCGGTGCTTGCCGGAGGCGGCGGTTGTGCGCCACCCATCCGACCCGATGCGGACGGCGCGTCCTTGGGCGAACCGGCAAATGCCAGGACGATCTTTCCCTTCACATCGACCGTATACTCGTCCAGGCCTTTTGCCGGCACTGAAATGCCGTAGCCAACGAACACGACTTCGCCGGTGACTTTGGCACCCGCCGGCGTTGAGGGATCAATGGAAAAATCATTGTCTCTGACATAGAAGCTCCGTCCGCCGATGATGAACTCCGGAACTCCCAGTCTGTAGGCAAACGTCGCTTGAGCAGACTGCAGAATCGGCACCTTCTGGAAATAGGTGCCGTCTTCGCCGGCAGGTTTCAGGCCCCACTGCTTAAACAGCCCGGCGGCCCACTCGGCAGTCTTTTCATAACCGGGGGTGAGCGACCTTCTTCCCTGATGCGCAGCATCTGCCATGGTTGCGATGTAGCTCTTGATTACGTTCCCGTCCACCTTAATCGAAGTTGATTGTGCAAAGACCGACAGTGCCAGCAGCAGGACGATAGCCGTGGCTGTCGTTACTTTCTTTCTAATCATGCTGGTGTCCTTTCACGGATACGTGCGTTGGTGCGTACCATCAAACCAAGGAGGTACCTGGCGAAATCATGCCGATTTTAACTAAACTTTTAGTATGCAGGTCTTTAGCCTGAATTATTCATGAAGCAGAACCGCTCGCCCGTGAAAAAGGAGAATATTGGACACGGATAAACGCCGGCAAGAGCTTTTGCAAACCGACCAAGACCGAACAGTCGGCGTCGGTCAGCGTTTTTCCGCGTCCAAAACTGCATTTTGGCTGCACGTTCAAGAATAATCCGGGTTAGCGAGACAGTCGCATTATAAAGAGTTTTGCCGGGGGAGTAACCAGGAAAATCCGCAATCGGATTTTGAGCCCTCGGACTCTGCGCTCTCAGCGGACTCTGCGTTGAGATTCTTCTGAAAAAGGGATAACAGTTCCGGTTTTTTGATATAATGCGCTCTCAATTTGTCGTGCTTTGGGCAATTGAGACCAGCCATTTTTATTAGGGAACTCTGGGCTTCAGGCAACTGCGGCGCATCTCGGCTGCAGGTTTCCGAAACCGGGGGACAAACCGTTCTCCGCTCCCTGCCCTGCTTTCCTGATCGGTGTCCGGTGCTCCTGCCATGGCTTCCAAACTCCAGTGTGGCCTCCGGTCGAAGACGGCCATCCGTGGCAACTGGGGCGAACAAAACCGAGCGATCAGGATCCGGGTTCCCGGGCGCGGCGATGATTGATAAGCAGTGACGAACTCAAACTTAAAGAGGAAGAACGATGAGCTTAAGCCTGATCGGAAAATCCATTAGCGCATCGGCGACCCTGAAGCTTAACGAGACCGCGGCCATACTGAAGGCGAAGGGGGAGCCGATCATTCATCTGGGCGGTGGCGAGCCTAAGTCCAAGGCCCCCCTCGATGCGATCATCAGCGCGGTGTCGCTACTCAATTCGGGAGAAGTCCGCTACACCCCCGCGGATGGCGTCCCGGCGCTCAAACAGGCCATTATCCGCTACACCGAAGATTTCTATGGCCGGCGGGTGACGCCGCAGCACGTCATCGCCAGCAGCGGAGCCAAACAGGCGATCATGGTTGCCTTGCAGGCCCTGGTCAACCCTCAGGAGGAAGTGGTCTTTCCCGCTCCCTACTGGGTCAGCTACCCCGAGATGGTGAAGCTGTGCGGAGGCGTCCCGGTGCCGGTACGGCCGGAAGACGGCACTTTTTACCCGTGCCTGCGTGATATCGAGCAGGTGGTCACCTCTTACACCAAGGCCATCATCATCAACAGCCCCAACAATCCCTCGGGAGCCATGTACTCGGAGCAGTTCATCGCCGAAATCGTGGAGTTTTGCGAGAAGCGCGGCCTGTGGCTGATCATGGATGACATTTACCACCGGCTGATCTTTGACGGCAGGAAGCCGATCAGCTGCTACAAGTACGCCAAAGACCTGTCGGAGAACTCAAAGCTCATCGTCGTCAATGGCGCATCCAAACAATATGCCATGACGGGTTTCCGCATCGGATGGGCGGTGGCCAACAAGCAGCTCATTTCAGTCATGACCAATATCCAGGGGCACCAGACCTCGGGACCGTCCGCAGTCACGCAACTGGCGACGGTTGGAGCTCTCAACGGGCTGCAATCAAGCGTGGAAAGCCTGCGCATGACGCTGGAAAACAACCGTAACATCATGATTGAGAGGCTGAAGGCCTTTGAAGGCGTCAGGGTCACCAAGCCCGACGGCACCTTCTACTGCTTTGCGGATTTCAGCCACTACAACAAGAGCTCCACGAAGCTGGCTGCTTTCCTGCTGGACAAGGTCCGAGTGGCTACGGTTCCGGGCGTCGAGTTCGGAATGGATGGTTACCTGCGCCTGTCGACTTGCGGCTCGGTGAAGGACATCACCGAGGGTATCGAGCGCATCAAGTGGGCGCTGGATCCGAATTCGCCCAACGAACTGTACATTGGACAGAGAAAACTAGTGAGGGATTGGCTATGACAAAGTATCTCGAATTCGACACACCGGCGTCAAAACAGGCAGGCGATCTGGCGAGTGATTTCAAACTGGCGAATCACGGCCTCCGGTATCTGGACAGGGTTTTCTGGAACCTGCCCGCGGAGGCGCTGTATGAAGAGGCCATTTTCCGCGGGGAAGCTCACCTTTGCCACGGCGGCCCGCTGATTCTCAACACCGGCAAGTGGACCGCACGCGCAGCCAACGACAAGTACATCGTCCGGGAAGAATCGACTGAAGACAAGATCTGGTGGGGCATCTACAACCGCCCGATGGCTCCGGACAAGTTCAGCGGCCTGCTCGCCCGGCTGCAGGCTTACCTGCAGGGCGAGGAGCTTTTCGTCCAGGATTGTTATGTGGGCGGCGATCCCAACTACCAGATGCCGATCCGCATCATCACCGAAAGCGCCTGGCAGAGCTTGTTCGCCCGCAACATGTTCATCCAGCCGCGCACTCAGGATGATTACAAGAAGCACATCCCCGAGTTCACGGTCATTGCCGTTCCGTCGTTCAAATGTGAGCCGATGGTGGATGGAACCGCTACCGAGACCGCTATCGTGATCAACTTCGCCCAGCGGCTGGCGATCGTGGCCAACACCAGCTACGGCGGTGAGATCAAGAAATCGGTCTTCACTATCATGAATTTCCTGATGCCGTTGCAGAACGTCATGGCCATGCACTGCTCGGCTAACGTGGGCGAGCAAGGGGATGTCGCTCTGTTCTTCGGTCTCAGCGGCACCGGCAAGACCAGCCTCTCTGCCGATCCACGGCGCAAGCTGATCGGCGACGACGAGCACGGTTGGAGCGACGAAAGCGTCTTCAATTTCGAGGGCGGCTGCTACGCCAAAGCAATCCGTCTTTCGGCCGAACACGAGCCGGAGATTTACGGCTGCACGCGCAAGTTCGGCACGATCCTCGAAAATGTCGTCTACGATCTCACCACGAGACGGGCCGATCTGGACGACGACCGCACCACGGAAAACACGCGCGCTTCCTACCCCCTGGAGTTCATCCCGAATGCCATGCCGGAGAAGATGAGCCCCACGCATCCCAAGAACGTCATCTTCCTCACATGCGATGCATCGGGCGTTCTCCCTCCGATCGCGCGTCTGGACATGAACCAGACGATGTACCACTTCATCAGCGGTTACACTTCAAAGATTGCCGGCACCGAGATGGGCCTCGGCATCGAGCCGGAAATCACTTTCAGCGCCTGCTTCGGCGGGCCCTTCATGGTGCACCATCCTTTCTATTACGCGGACTTGCTGCGCCAGAAGATGGAGAAGCAGGACGCCCGCTGCTGGCTGGTCAACACCGGCTGGGTGGGAGGCAAGTTCGGCGTCGGCAAGCGCATCAGCATCCGCCACACGCGTAATATGCTCAATGCGGTGCTGGACGGCAAGCTCAACAAGGTGCCGTTCCGGAAGGACAAGCTGTTCGGCTTCGAAGTCCCGATGTCCTGCCCCGACGTGCCGGAGGATGTCCTGGAACCATCAAGCGCCTGGGGCAACAAGCAGGAATATTGGATGAAGTATGACGCGCTGGCAGCCCGCTACATTGAGAATTTCAAGCTTTTCGCCGAAGGCTGCCCGCAACAGGTGGTCGACGCCGGCCCCAGGCGGCTGCAAACCGCCTCGTCTTAAAGGGAGCAGGAGTCGGAATTTCGAGATCTGAAAAAGGAACCGCCGATGGACGCGGAAAATTTATCGCCTCCCATCGGCGGTTCTGTTTTCGGCCGGCATTTGCGCGTGTCTTTAAACGGGGACCGACTCTCCCGATTCTTCTATGACCGTAACTCCTGACTGCGGGCCCCTGTCCCCGCGCGAAGTCGGAGGCCAGAAGTCGGACGTCAATACTTAAGGATGCTGGTGACCTTGTATTTGGTTATGCGCTGGCGTCCCTTCAGAGCGGTCAGTTCCACCATGAAGGCGAGACCGACGACGATGCCGCCCATCTTCTCTACGATGTCGGCGACTGCTCTGGCAGTTCCCCCGGTCGCGATGAGATCATCCACGATCAGCACCCGCTGGCCGGGTTCAATCGCGTCCTGGTGGATCTCCAGCGAATCGGTCCCGTATTCCAGGTCGTAGGTCACTTTGTGGATCGCCGCAGGCAACTTCCCGGGTTTTCTCACCGGCACGAACCCCGCCTTGAGGCCATAGGCAACGGTGGGTGCGAGTATGAATCCGCGGGCCTCAATCCCTACCACCAGGTCCACCTGCTTGTCTTCGAAAGGCGTCGTCAAGGCGTTGACGACTTCATAAAAGCACTGCCCGTTCTTGAGCAGAGTGGTGACGTCGTAAAACAGGATGCCTTTCTTGGGCCAATCCGGGATCTCACGAATCTTCGCCTTCAGCTGGTCCATTTTCACCTCACCATCCTTCGACCATAAACGTTGGATTCCTGCCGCTGACAGCAATGTCAAGGATCTCGAGTCGCTCTACATGTGCCATGGGCGGTCCCTTCCGCACTTCCCTGATGAATTCGTCAAGCTCGGCCGCATTCCCCTCGACCAGGATCTCCACAGTCGCATCCGGCAGGTTGCAGACATCTCCGGCCAGCCCCAAGCGCTTCCCGGCCCGCTGGACGAAGTAGCGAAAACCCACGCCCTGCACCATGCCGTGGACAATGATGCGCCGAGCCTGCTTCTCCATGGGGCAACCCGAGGACGAGATCGAGGGGATGGTCGGGGCGAGAGGATTCAAACTCCTACCCCAATCGTTCATCCATTACCACGAACGTTCGCCGGGGCCGCGTAAACAGCGGCCCCAATTCCATTTCCCGCTGTTCCGAGATCCCTCCGAACGTCAACAAACACCCCCAAACATCGATACGTTACTACACACGCACTACACACGGAAGGCATTTCTTCGGACGAATCCAGCGGACAAATCCGGACTTCCTTCCCGATGACGCGATGTCAGATTCCATGCTGCATGCCATTTTCCGAGTAGCCGACTGCCAAGTGGTCGGAAGTGCTGGCGGCGTACCTTCCCAGAACGGGACCTGGACTTCTGGACTGCGAGGGCTGTAGTTTCCAGTTTCGCCGTTTTCCCATTCCTTACGAAGCTCCGTTGCCCTGCCAACATTCCGGGATGTTTTTGCGATGCACGATTAAGCCGGGTCACGGACCTGGACGCCAACCCGCAATGATCAGTCTTCCATTTCTGGATTTTTGTTGACAGCCAGCCGGAGTGGAATTAAGGTGTTCTTACGACCGTCGACAGGAGATCCCCATGACCCAATCAAAATCTGAAGTTCTGCAGGGCACACTCGACCTGCTCGTCCTGAAAACCCTTGAATCGCTGGGGTCGATGCACGGCTGGGGCGTGGCGCGCCGGATCCAACAGGCGTCAGAAAATGCGCTCCAGCTATCGCAGGGGACCATATATCCGGCGCTCTTACGCCTCGAGCAGCGCGGCTGGATCATCGCAGAATGGGGCACCTCGGACAACAACCGGAAGGCACGGTTCTACTCCATCACAAAAGCCGGCCGCAAGCAGCTCCGCGAGGAAACCAAGAGCTGGGAGCGCATGATGGCGATCATCAATCGAGTCCTTGAGGGCACGTAGTCGGAGGAAACAATGCTGGAATCAATTCGAGCATTTTTGTGGCGGGTGATTCACCTCATGCGACCTTCAAGATCGGAGTCCTCATTCGATCGGGAACTGGAATTTCACCTGCAAATGGAGATCGAGGAAAACCTCAGGCGCGGGATGGGCCCCGAGGAAGCGCGGCGGCATGCTCATATCGCACTTGGTGGATTGGACCAGACAAAGGAGGCATGCCGCGAGACGCGCGGGATACGATGGCTCGACGAGATCGGGCGAGACCTTGGTTACGGCATCCGAATGCTGCGCCGCAGCCCGGGATTCACGATTGCCGCAGTCCTAACCCTCGCCCTTGGAATCGGCGCGAACAGTGTGATATTCAGCGTGGTTTATGGAGTTCTCCTTCGACCCCTTCCTTACCGGAACCCGGAACGCCTGGTGGCCCTTCCTGGGGCTCCGGTGTATATAAACGGCAATGGGCTCACTCCTGAGAATCTTCTGGACTGGAAAGATCAGATCCACACGATTGAGCAGTTGGCCCTCTATAATACCATGGTCGTTGGGATTAACCTCATCTCTGCAGGAGCGCCTGAGCGGATCGATGTGACGGAGGTCTCGGCAAATTTTTTCACCACACTCGGGGTTCAACCTGGGCTCGGCAGAATGTTCCTTGCTGAGGAAGGTCGGTCGGGCAGGAATGCCGTCGTGGTCGTGAGTCACGGTCTCTGGCTACGGCGTTTTGGCTCTGATCCGAATCTCATTGGGCAGGCCGTCTCACTGAATGGGAAGAGCTTCACAGTGATCGGCGTGGCGCCACGAGGATTCTCATTTCCGGAGGGCGCGGATCTCTGGCTCCCTGTGGCAGGATCCGCTGCGCGTGTCCTGAGAGGGGCCACGAAATACCAGGTCATAGGCCGCCTACGTCCGGATTCGTCACTTGAACAAGCGCGCGCTGAGTTGGCCGCATTTTGGGAAGCAAGGATGGAGGCATTGAAGCGCGAGCACCCGGGACGCACATACGTCTCATCCACATCGTCAGTAGTGCCATTCCAGGATCAGCTGGTGAAGACGGTTCGAAAAGGTCTCCTGGTATTGTTCGGAGCTGTCGGCTTTGTGTTGCTCATCGCATGCGCCAATGTCACCAGCCTGCTACTCGCGCGCGCGGGGGAAAGGCAGAGAGAAATCGCGATTCGGGCAGCTCTTGGCGCAGGCCGATTCCGCGTGGTCCGGCAGTTGCTGACGGAAAGCTTGCTGCTGGGGGCAGCCGGGTGCGCTTTCGGGATCCTTGTAGCCAGCTACGGACTGAGGTTTTTCATCTTGTCCGCGCCAACGGAAATACCGAGGCTCACCGAGATTCATTTGGATATCTGGATGCTGGGGTTCGCACTGGGACTCTCGATGCTCACAGGGATCCTGACCGGGTTAGCGCCCGCTCTGAATGCGACTCGAATCAACCTCAACGCAGCTTTTAAAGGAGGCAGTCCTTGGGGAGTGGGATCGAGATCCGGCAACCTTCGACACCATCTCGTCGTCGCTGAGGTTGCGCTCGCGCTTATTCTGATGGTTGGGGCGGGGCTTCTGATCAAGAGTCTCCTGCGACTGGTTCAGGCCGGGACCGGTTTCAACCCACAAAATGTGCTGAGCATGGCCATCGACTTACCTCGGTCGGCATATCCACAGCCCTCCCAGCGCACCGCTTTCTATCAGCGTCTCCTCGAGCGGATGGAGAAACTGCCCGGCGTGGTGCACGCCGCCGCAACCAGCAACCTTCCGCTCGGCAAGACATCGGCTTACTTTCTGGTTCTCTTTAATGCGGAAGGGAAGCCGGCAGCAAAGAACTTCAGCGACCGATTCGCCGGCGAGTTCACCGTGAGTGCCGACTACTTCCGCGCCATGGGGATTACGCTGATCCGCGGGCGTCCGTTTACTCGGATGGATGTCGAGGGGGCCGCTCCCATTTTGATTATTAACCAGACCATGGCTCGGCGTCTGTGGCCTGATGAAGATCCCATCGGCCGGCGAATGACCGTCGCATCGGAAACCGCGCCACGGGAGATCATCGGCGTCGTGAGCGATATTAGAAACTGGGGTCTGGAGCAGGAGCCGCAGATGGAGATCTACCAGCCTGGTCTTTCCTCACTGTCCGCAGTGGCGATCAGGACTTCTTCAGACCCGCTCGCGCTCGTAGAAGTATTGCGGAAGGAGGTCAGGGCTATCGACAAAAACCTGCCTCTCTACGATGTTATGACCATGGAGCAAAGGCTGTCGAAATCCATGGCTCAGAGGCGCTTCATGCTGATCATGCTCGTGTTGTTCGCCGGTGCGGCACTGGTCCTGGCCGCAATCGGCGTCTATGGCGTGATGGCATTTGCAGTCAGCCAGCGCATTCACGAGATCGGAGTGAGAATTGCGCTCGGCGCCCAGCGCAAGGATGTCCTTCACTTGGTCATGCAGAAGGGCTCGCTCTTGATTTTGTTGGGTGTAGCCATAGGATTGGCCGTAGCTCTTGTCATGACCCGCGTCATGGTGAGCCTGCTCTACGGAGTGCGCGCCAATGACGCAGAGACGTTTATCGCAATTGCCGTCTTGCTCATCGTGGTCGCCCTGACTGCCGCCTATCTTCCGGCACGGCGGGCAACCCGGATTGACCCGATTAAGGCGTTGCGTTGCGAGTGAGTGCGGGGTGTCAGGTTTGGGAAGGATGGAGGCAGGCTGACTCCCGACATCATAAAGTCGACATAGGCGCCTCCGGCGGAGTAGGGATGCCGGGCCTCCCAATACTGGCGCCCATTCGGTGATGCGGTTTTTGTGTTAAACGGTCAAATCCCGGAGATTCTCCCAAGAATTGTCTGTCGGCACTGATTCACCTGCACTAAGATAGACATATTAGGGATTGGCCTGGGTGGATCCCCAGACGCATCAAATCCTGCGGATGCGAACCGATCTGCTGGCGCCCAGAAACGATGTGATGCTGGCCAGGCAGACTACGGAAATCTGGTTCAATGAAGTCCGTTTCAAGGACAGCCCGCACGCGTTCTGGCTTCCGCGTGAAGTCCTGGTTACCATGGAGTGGAACGGCCTGACTTATAGGAATCGCCACCGTTACTCGGAATATCTCGTGTTTTCGGTGGAAAGCCTCGACAAGCTCGTGCAGCCGAAGATCAAAAAGTGATCAAACCTGCGTCTACCGGAAAAACCTGAAAACCACAGATTCAGGCAGCGAGTCCAGACCCGAAATGACAGCCCATTCTTCCTACCCCTCCGCCTTTGCAGAGTGTTCCTGTTCCCGTTGGGGATGGGGGACTGACAACGGCAAGGTGCTGACCGGTCAGTATTTTGATAATTCTTCACCCTTCAAATTCCCGTTTACATCAACAAAACAGGCCTGATTATTGAACCTAAGACCGATGACCATGCGCGGCAATTTTCGACAGCCCAGGAGAGTGGGACACGTACGATCGGGAATTACTCTAACGCCTCGGATGCGGATCTTAGATTGAAAAATCGGCCTCCGATTTTTGTTTTAGGCCTCTCAAACAGGCACCTGACCTGCGGTTCTGCCAGCCCTTTCAAGCAGTTGCTGTCGTCAGTCCCCATCCCACCCAGATGACAACCCGCGTCAGCGGCGCGCGAGGGACAGCCGGAATGCGGCCATCTCCTGGCCGTTGCGAACCAGCAGGACGTCGCCGACCAGCACCGGGTGGTTCCAGGTCTTGCCTTCGATCGCCGGGAACTGTGCGAGCTCCGTGAACCGATCGGGGGCCGCCGCGACCAACGCCAGCTCGCCTTCCTCCGACAGCACCAGCAGTAAGTCTTGGTCGGGCAACAGGACGAGTTGGCCGTTGCCGTACCGTCCGCCCTTCCACTTGCGCGTGCCATCCTTGAGGTCGATGCACGCGAGGATGCTTCCGTCGAAGCCGAAGGCATGGCCTTTGTGAACTACGAAGTCGTTGAAGTAAGGCTTCAGCCCGATCGACGTCCAGCGTTCCTCGACGGTCCATCCGCCGGATCCGTGCGCGACTGCAATCCGGCAGATGCCGTTTCCTCCGTTGGCTCCGCCGGTGCTGATCAGGATGTCGCCGTCCGCGGTCAGGGCCGGCTGCACGATGGGGACGCTTGGCGGCAAAGAGTACTCCCAAAGCCGCGTGCCGTCGGCAGGCGCGAAGCTGATTGCGCTGGCTCCGCTGGCCAGTAGGACCTGCGCGACTCCGTCGATCGTCAATAGATGCGGCGAGCTGTAGCCAGCGCCGCCGGCCGGGCCGACCCAGCGCGGATTACCGGTGGCGAGGTCGTATGCGGCGAGTCGGCCCTCGGCGGCGACGATGACGACGTCGTCGACCACCAGGGGCGAGCTCGCGAAGCCCCAGCCCGGGACCTTCGTGCCGGTGTCGGACGCCGCGTTGCGCGACCACACGACGGCGCCGTCACGAGCGTCGAGCACGTTCAGGATTCCGGTCGCACCAAATGTGTATACGCGACCGTTGCTGAGGGTCGGTGTCGCGCGCGGACCGGCGCCGCCATTCGACTCCCAGAACCGGGCCGCGTCGCGGTGTTTCCACACCGGCTTGCCGGTGGTCACGTTGTAGCAGGCGACAACCTCGTCGCCACCGCGCTGCTCCTGCGTGTAGAGGAGGTCGCCGTGGACCGCGAAGGACGACCAACCCGGTCCGATCGGCCGGCGCCATAGCGCGACCGGCGGCGACGCAGACCAGTCGGTCTCGATCCGCACGCCGGGGATGATGCCGTCGCGATGGGGTCCGCGAAAGCCGGGCCAGTCGGCACCTGTGTCCGCTGCTGCCGGAGCCACAGGGAGCACTGCCGGAGTCGCCGGGAGCACTGCCGGAGTCGCCGGGAGCACTGCCGGAGTCGCCGGGAGCACTGCCGGAGCCGCCGGGCGCGCCGCCTGCTCGTCGGCGGCTTGGGCCAAGAGGCGTTCCTCGGGAGTCTTCGCCCACCGCCACATCAAATCGTTATCGAAGTTGCCGGTCATCCCACCGGTCCGGACAAGCGCCCACCCTCCGCTCGCAAGCAGGATGGTCGCGACCATCGCCGCGCGCCGAGGTCCGTCCGAGAGGCGGCGGCTGGCCACCGCCCACGCGACGAAGGCGAGGCTCAGGACCGGGATAGCGAGGACGACGAACAACATCCCCTGCGCCCCCCTCGCAATAGACTCGTGGAGGATGCGCGATGTCGCGAACAGAGCGGCTATCATCACGATGATGGCGCCCAAGCGCTCGGACCAAGGCGCCCGGCTGAGGAACACCCACCACACGGCGATAGCCAATCCGCCGAAAAGTCCGCCAAGCACCGCGAAAACAACGGCCCCGGGCACGACGATGGGGACAACAAACCTGATGAGCCACTGCAGCACCACGGCGACCACGCCGGGCCACAGCCGGAGCGGCTTCTGAGGAGTCGGTTCGTCGGTCTGCACGATGGTCATATCAGAAGGATACTCTTCTCACCGGCAATTGGTTCCCTTTTTCTTGGCGCGGCGCCGTTTCGATTCACATGGACGTAAAACGCTAGATCTCTATCAAAAGTGCTCCGGACGCCGTGCCGCTTCATGATCGACAATTATCTGCCGGAGCACTTTTGATAGAGATCTAGCATTATACCGCCATGTGACCGAGCTGATTCGTGATGAAATGGAGATTTCAGAACAAGAATCCGCCACGCCGGGCTATCATGGCAGTGGCGCAGTGCCTTGACGCACAAGAGAACTAAACTGAATGCTTCACGCACCTGACGGTTGGATGCAGCGGGTTAAGCAATGAGTCAAACTGTCACGTTCGGCATCGTTGGTGGCTACGGCTTCCGAGTTATAGGTATCATATCATTGACTGCGCCCGACTGCGCCAGAGATCCAAGCACGATGAGAATTCATAGTCTTGGAGCGGAATGCTGTTACGGGCCTGGAATCTGCACTGACTTCCGCTGTCCGGTGTGACTTGTCCGCGCCAGGGTGCATTCGCGCCATTTCCTCGTTCAGCCGTCCGATTCGTGTCTCGTCAACCGAGTGGCCAGTCCGCCTCCCGTGTGTTGGACACAAATGCGGAACAAGACAAGGCGAGCAGGGCGCAATTTATAGTGAGCCCCCACGCCAAGGGCCCAGCCGGGGAATCCAGCGCCGAACATTTGCACAACCAGTCGTACTTGGTCGCAAAGCTTCGGAGCAGTTTTGGTTCCTCGTAGCCAACTGCCTGGAAGGTTCCCAAAACAAGACTCGCGCAAGTATCGGAGATTCTTCATCCATGGGTAACGCGTTTCCCGTCAACTTGGTTTCGCTATTTCAATCCACGCGCAACGCTTTAGCCAGGTTTATACGAATTGCCTGCAAAATCGGCATTAATACAGCACTCATCGTCACACCAGTAACGACCACCAGTGCAAACACCAGGTATGGAAATTCAGGCGGATTGATGATTTTGGCCAGATTGGAAAGAACGTGTTCTCCGGCCAGTGCCACCATAAATCCGATGGTTAAGCCGATCCCAAGAGCTCTCACGACCTCCTTTAACAGGGCAGCCGCAAGTTGAGCGGGGCCTGCACCCACGCTGGCCCGGATTGCCAATTCCTTTGTGCGCATGGCGAGAAGGTAATTACAAAAAGCGTAGAGTTCCACTCCAGCCAGTAGCACGATCAGACCGCCGAATGCACCGGCGATAGTGGCCAGCATTCTCTCCTGCTGCAGCGAATTCGAAAGGAGGGTCTTCTGGTCTACGGAATCGTAAATGTAATGAACTCCGGGAGGATCTAACACGGTCTGAACAGGCCGTCTGAGCTCTTCGAGATTGCGTTTCGATCGAACCATGAAACTAACGCCACCCCGCGGCGGAGCAACGTAGGGCACAAATGCAATCGTCGAATTACTCCAGCGAGGTCCAAAATAGGCCATTTCTCCTACCACCCCGATGATCTGCAATCGAGTGCCGGATTTGCCGAAGGCAATCGTGTGCCTCAGCGGATCCTGATCGGGGTAGAGTTTCTTTAATAATGTTTGATTGACAATCGCTGTGTTCAGGTCCGTCCAGGAAAAGTCCCTGCCGAATAGCAGCGGCAATTTTAGTGCGCGAAAATAACCGGATGAAATGCATACAATCGTCGCCTGCGCTTCGCGCCCATCCTCGGTCTTAACCGGTTGTCTAAATTCGAGCGGGAAAGCCAATGGCGGTGGGCTCAATGTGATTGCGGCCGATTCAACCTCCGGCAATTGTTGTATCTGCGTAATCAAATCAGGAAAATAGTTGTCGGGGACGTTAGGTTTTGGCAATTTGCCCTGCAGTCGGTAGATATGCAGATTCTCGAAATCAAATCCTAAAGGGACGTGAAGGAGTCTTGAATAGGTGCTGATGAAAGACAGGGCACATTGGACTAAAAGCACCGAAATCGCTATCTGTAAGGCAAGCATGCCCGTACGCAGGCGAACGTTCGGCCGGGACGCAGAGTTGGCGTGCTGCAGTATCCGGCTCGATATATTGCCGAAACCGAATGTCAGGGTGACCCAAGAAATGATCCCGACGAAAAACATCGCCATTAGCAGTGCCAGCTTGATTGCTTGGCCATCAATTCTCACGTGCCAATTTATGGACTGGGACTGGGAATCAGGCAAAAAAAAATTGCCCAGCCCGCTCCACCACCAGGCGATGGCGAGACCAATGGCACATCCCAGCCCGGAAAGAATCAAAATTTCCAAAAAGAACGGCCGTTGTACATGCCATCTCCCTCCGCCAATCGCCAACATGATCGCCGTCTGGTGCTGATATTTGATACTGCGAGCTATCGCCAGCAAAACCAGGGCCAGGCAGCCTGATAAAAAGATCAATATGGATAAGCCGAAAATCATGTAGATCGCAAGTGGAATGGACGGCTGCATTGTCAGAACATAATTGATGCCATGACTGATGGATACAACCTGAGCCCGCGGACCTATACTCTCGCCCCATTGCTGGAGTGTCGTATTAGGCGGAACAGTAGCCTGCAAAAGAGCGGGCCACAAAGAATTGAGCTGCGCCTCATATTCCTTGGCCTTCTTGCCGACTTTAAGTCGCGCAACGATTTGCAGCGGCATCCGTTTAGTCCCCAGAGCCCGGCAAAATATGTCCCAGGGTACGATCGCATCCCATTCCAAATAAGGTTCTTCCACGGCGATAAAGTCGCGGTGCGCGACTCCGACGATCGTGACTTCCAACGAACCCAATTTCATGTTCCGGCCAAGAATGTCCGGAGTTCCAGCAAATTCATTGCGCCACAAGCGATCGCTGATGACCGCCACGGCATTCTGTTCATCGGCAGCCAGAAATCGTCCCAATTGAGGAATGGCGCCCACGGCACCGAAGTAGTCCCCTTTGATTCCATAGATCGAAAAAGAACGAGTGGCGCCTGCAGCACTGCCAAATAAACGCAAACTCTTCAGGCCAAATATTTGCGATATGTTCTGACGCTCCCGTTGGAGCACGTCATAAATCGAGGAGTCAATCTGTGCCGTTGGATTTATCACCACCAACTGTTCCGGGTGCGGGACCGGCAATGTTCTAAGAACGACGGCATCCAGAACTGCGTAGGCAGCGCACAATAATCCTATGGTGACCGCAATCAGGACGATAGTGATCAGGGCAGAGAGCGGATTTCTCGACAGAATGCGCAGGGCATATCGCAAGTCCTGCCAGAATTGGTCCAGCCAGTGCATCCAGCGCGTATCGCGGCAATCGTCCTTTATCTGATCGACGCCGCCGAAAGCGAGGCGCGCCGCACGCTGGGCCTCCTTGGGAGTCATCCCCGCCTGGATGTTGCTCTTGATCATCGATTCGAGATGGAAACGCAACTCATCGTCCATCTCCTTTTCGAAACGCTCTCTTCGGAAAAGCTCACGAAAACGCAGGTTGATCAAGGTGCGCCATAACATCTGCAGTTATCCTTATGTTGTTTGAAGAATGCGCATCACGGCAGAGGACAAGCGATCCCAGCTCGCGGTTTCATCCTTCAGTCGTCTTTGTCCCGCCTTGGTCAAGCTGTAATACTTCGCCTTGTGACCGTTTTCGGAAACACCCCAGTCGTAGGCAATCAGGCCCTGTTGCTCGAGTCGATAAAGAGCCGGGTACAATGAACCCTGCTGAACCCGCAGCACATTTTCGGACATCTGCTGAATCCTCAAAGACACCCCATAACCATGCATTGATTCCAGCGCAAGAGTTTTGAGAATGAGAAGGTCCAGCGTACCCTGAAGAAGATCGGCATCTGATTTTTTCATATCCCTAACTCCTAGATTATCTAGGAATAGCATAATCACTCCCTGCCGCGTCAAGAAAATTCTATTTGGTCATTCAACATGGCATTCGATTATTCGGTGATGGGCGGCGGGCGGGAAGGCGTCAGTCTCGGTTGACGTATTGTCGGCAAACTGGACAAGTCGGATTGTGGGCCAGGCACGGCGTTCGCGGAAACTGACAATGACTGACCGTCGATAACGAGCATTCACAGTTACCGGTTATTCGTCCGCATGGAACCAAAGCTGCCTTGAAGCTCGTGTATTGGGAGTCTAAATCCAAGTCATCTTTCCGATATACCGACACGTCCAGGTAGCCGAGCCTCAGTTTCTTATATCGCGACCTGTGCTCAGACACGTTGCTAAACGGCGTCAGGTTGACCGCGCTTACTTCAATCTCGCATACCCGGCTTCGGCTTCTTTCAGGATCGGGATATCGGCATCGGCGTCCTTCCAGATGGCCAGGAAAGGCAAAGGTTCGGGCTGATCGACTTGCTCGCTGGTTTTATGCCGCAAGTTGCCCTGGAGACAAGCCGAACAGGGCGACGTCTCCACTTTCCAGTAGCCCTTGAATTTGGTGAGCGAAGCGAGCTCGATTCCCCTACGTCAGAGCTTGCTCCATTTGACGGGAAAAATCCGCTGCCGATTGCGGGCGCCTTGTGCGATCCATTGCCAGGGAACGCGCGAAGAACTCCTGCAACCGGGGCGCAGGATTTTTCAGGTGCGCGCTCAGGGGCGTGTAGCGGCCAGCGGTCACGGACTGTCGCCATATTTCCCGGTTCTCAACAGGAAATGGCAGGGCGCCGGTCAGGGTTTCGTAGATGGCAACGGCAAGCGCCCACAGATCCCAGGACACTGCCGGTCTTTCCCCGAGCAATTGCTCGGGCGAGATGTAGCCCAGAGTACCAACCAGGATGCCGGCGCCCGTCTCGGTTCCCGACCGCGTTGCCGCCGGCGCATCGTCCGCGGCAAGCAGTTTGGCGATGCCGAAGTCGAGAACTTTTACCGTCTCGTTTCCATTATCGCCGCTCCGGGTGAGGAAGATGTTCTCAGGCTTCAGATCGCGGTGGATCATCCGGCGGCTGTGGGCGGCATGCACGGCACTGCATACGCCCTGGAACACCTCGACGGTGCGTGCGGGATCGAGCCGTTTGAGGCGCCTGATTTCTTCGCGCAGCGTGGAGCCTTCGAGCAACTCCATGACCAGAAATGCCCATGTGCCCGCCTCGACGCCGTAATCGTGCACGGTCACGACATTCGGGTGGTCAAAACCGGCAGCCGTGCGCGCTTCCCGCTGGAAGCGCTGAGCGGCAATGGCGTTGTCCACCCAATCTTCACGCACGACCTTTATCGCAACCCTCCGCTCCAATGCCCTGTCGGTCGCCTCGTACACCGTACCCATGCCTCCGCGTCCGCGGCGGCGCTCCAGGCGATAGCGTCCCACGAGCGACCGGGGCATGAGGACGGGAGTGAGATGTATCCGATCATGCGCGCAGCGTTCGGTTCCCGTGTCGTAGCAGGTGCCGCACTCAGGGCACTCGTCGAATGACTCGCTGATGCGCGCCGGAGGAACCGCCGGGATTGCGAGCAGCAGCGCAAGACGGGTGGCGATCGCCGCCAGCAGATCCAGGTCTTCGCCCGTATAAGGCTCCTCGGAGCGCTTGGCGCCGAGCACCAGCAGCGCCTCGTTTTGTTCCGGCGTCATGGCAACCGGAATCAGGATTTCAATGCGCGACTGCCGCAGGAAATCCACCTCGCGAGGCGGCAGTTGCCGCTCGAGCCAGTTCGATTGATCCACACCTGCTTCCAGGGGCCTGGCCAGTATGCGCAGAAAAGCGATCAGTTTGCTGTCCGCCATCAGTGCGGGAGGAGCCTGCCCTGAGGGAGCCGAAGCGAGGGTTTGAAAGCTCGTGTTCCCGGGCGGGCGCAGCATGATGGCCGCGAATTCGGGGTGCAGCGCCTTCTCGATGCGGGCCACGATGCCCGGGGCGGCGTGCTCGAAACTGCCCGCCTGCCGGGCGTGCCCGGCGACTTCAAGAAGGAGCCTGCGGGCGTCGTAGCGCTCGCGGAAGAAAAGCCGGTCAATCGCATCCCCCCAGCGCCGGCGTTGCCAATGAGCCGTGACTGCCGCAACTCCCAACGCGGCATACACCCAACCGCGCAGTTCCAGAATGTCGATCAGCGGCTGGTCGCCGTGCACAAGCAGATCCACCACCAGGACAGCTCCCAGGACCGGCACGACCGAGAGCAGAGCGCCCCGTGCTGCAAGGTAGCGCACGCCCTGGCGAATGATGATCCGGATATCAAGCAGCCAGTGTCGCAGGATCGAGTATGCGAAACAGACAGGAAACAGAACAAATATCAAAGTGAGCAAGAGATCGGGAGTCCCAGATGACACCCACTTCCAGATCGCAGGCAGCGACGCCGAATTCCAGATCAGCAATCTAAAGATCCCCGGAAGGACTGCTGCCGCCCCGCCGATAAACAAGACCCGCAACCGGCGCCTGTCGTTGGGGTCCGCCAGCCGGAAATAATTTGCGGTCAGCGCGCCGAGCGATGCCAGACAAAAAAGTCCATAGAGCCGACCGCCGAAAACCAGCAGCTTCGAAGGCACGAGATTGCCGTAAGCCTGCAGCGGGTAGTACACCATCAGGAAATTGGAATGGAAGAACACGGGTACGAAACAGAGCGCCGGCAGCCAGATGACCACCCATGGCCAGCGCACCCGAAACAGTGCGCGCGGGAACAAGGCAAAAAAAGTAAGAAGGATGGGTCCCACCAGATAGGAACAGACTGTCGGTATCCACAGCAGGGCGCCCACAACAAGCGGCAAGTCTCTCCAGATAGCCGCATAACCCGGGGGCCCAAGGCTCCCCCATCGGATCAGGCTGATCGACAGGGTGGCCAGCGCCAGTGCCCCCATCCGCGCCGGGAAGTAATACGGGCGGCCGAATGCAATAAGCAGCGCCGTAGCAAGCAGGAGGATGCCGATGATCTGCCATAGAGTGAAATCACGATTCACCAGTACGTTGACCCGCGCCATCAAATACCTTGCCTGCCGCTGTTTCCCCTCTCGCTCTATGTCAAAGAGGTAAGTCCGGCCCCTTTCCAGATTCGGAGTGATCCATGCCCAATTGCCGCGCCGGACGGGCCGGCCGTCCAGGGAAAGCAGGATATCTCCGGATTTGATGCCCGCGCGATCGGCAATAGAACCCGGGGGCACAGCCGAAACGACCGGCCGGTCTCCTTCCCACCGGAATCTGAAGTCAAATCCCTTCGGTCCCAGGAACAGGCAATAACTACGCAAAAGGCAATCGGCCACGAAGACGGCCACAAGGAAAACCATCCACCATGGCGGCCGCATGGAAGGTGAGGAACGAGGGGACGACAGTTTGCTTCCCGAAGCGGAATAACCATGGGGGAAATGGGAACCGTCATCCGCGAGGTCCCTTGCCAGCACCTCGGCCTCAGCCTGCAGGGCCGGCGACTCCAGGAAATCCGGGGATTCAGCGTGGCGCGCCAGCATAGAGTCGACATCTGCCCGCAGAGACTCGTCGCCGGCACAGGCTTCCTACAGGAATCCGGTCCGCCCGCCCGGCTCTTGCTCCAGGGCGGATTGATACAACTGCTTGAGTCGTTCCCAGCGCTCGGGATTCAATCCCTTCCTCCGCGTTTCATCTGGCCAAGAAGCCATACCTTTGCGCCCGCCCAGTCCCGCTTGACGGTTTTGGGCGACACTGCCAGCACCTCGGCTGTTTCTTCCACAGTAAGGCCGCCAAAGAAGCGCAGTTCCACCACCCTGGCACCCCGGGGATCGAAGGCTGAAAGCGCCTGCAGCGCATCGTCCAGGGCTATGATGTCCGGCCCTGCCTGAAATTGGGGGATTTGTCCTCGATCAAGGTCGAGGTGTGCATTCCGGGTGCTGGCCCGCCGTTTCTTATATCGGCGGGCGCGTGCAAAATCGACCAGGATGCGGCGCATGAGATTGGCCGAAATGGCGAAGAAGTGCGCCCGGTTCTGCCACTCGACCTGCCTTGCATCAATCAGCCGCATGTAGGCTTCGTTGACCAGGGCTGTGGTCTGAAGCACGTGGCCGGCAGCTTCATGCGCCATGTACTGATGCGCAAGCCGGTGGAGCTCGTCATGCACCAGGGGGATGAGTTGATCGAGGGCGGCACGGTCGCCGTGACACCACGCCTGCAGTAGCCTGGTAACTTCCTCCGGAGCATTGGCTCCCATGGAACGGTCTCCAGGAATCGAAGGTAACTCTTATGTTTCTCTAATTATAGATCGGTCCGGCAATAAACCGCTACGCTGATTTTTCACATTGCCCCAGAATAGCCGCTGCACGCGGAACGGAGCACCCCGTTTCCCTCACCGCAATTGGCAATCCGGAACAATCGTGACCCGTGACCCCGCTCGAAGCCAATTCCCGCATTAATAGGGTAGAGCTCAGAAAAGTGTAATTTCGTCCATACAAGGAGGTTCTTATGAAATACCGATTTCTATTTACCCTGCTTCTGGTTGCCATGTCACAGGTAGGTGTAGCCGAACCAGGCGAAGCGCCCGGTCGGTCCGCTATCGCTTTGGGAGCCGCGGGCAATGCGGTCTATGAAGTGTATCCGACCGGTATCTATCCGACAGACAGGATAAATGTGCAGTGGGCTTTGGACAACGTCGATTCACCGGGGACTGTCATCATGAAATCCACCGATGTCTCCGGTAATCCCTTGGCATTCAACTTCGGAGGCACTACGACCGGAACGGGTGGCGTGATCAAACTCCTGCGTCCGGACATCACCCTGACAGGCGATGGCTGGGACGCTATTCTCGATGAGCCGAAGACGAAAATCGTCGGTGGCGGGGGGCCATTCATCTTCTCTCCCACCCTTTCCGGTAACGCGATGGTGTTCGCAGTCAATGCTCCGGGCGTCACTGTTCGTGAACTCAAACTGACTTCCACAGCCGCCGCTACCGGGATGTTTATTTCATCCGCAAACCGGCAGGCGAGCGACCATCCTGTTGTGGTGGAGAGGAATCACATCAGTGTAGTATCGTACCCCGTCCTCGCCTACAATTCCGCAGGTTTCCCGGTCAGGATAGATAACAATGTGCTCAGGGGAGTGTACCCTGCCTGTGGCCGATGGATCGGATTTACACTGCAACCCATCAGTACTTTTCCCTATGATGTGCCCGTCGTGCCGACAGATTCGCTCGGCAACAGTGTCCGCTATCCGTTTGAAATCACCAATAACCTGATGATCACGACTCCCGGTGTGTTCACTCAGGCGATATTGATCTATGGCTGGTCCAACCTCAACAGCCCTGATCCGGATCCTGAAAAAGGATTCAGACGATACAGGCAAACCTCGAGCTCGCCGTGGGTAAATCAGTTTGTCCAGGGAGACAACGGCCCGGTCCTTATCAGCGGGAACGACATACAGATGGATTCCCCCCCTGATACTGGAGCCGAGGCAATGTGTCTTGGGGGCACCTCGACAGGTCTCAGTCACAGTGTCGTCAGAGATAACACCATGTCCGGTACGTGCGGCCTTACCATAGCCGTAGCCTTCTACGGGCACGATAATATCATCGTAGATAACGACCTTTCGGAAATGCAGGCTTACAATCACGCCCTGATTTCGACGGCCGATACGACGTTCTCGAACAATGTCCTGGGAAGGCTCATACCGGATGGATCTGAGTTGCAGCCGGTCATTTGGCTTGAATCGATACATGGGTATCCCACCACAACCCCTCTGCCGAATCCGGTGGAGAACTGTGTGATCATGCACAACGATTACAGGCTCACGGAGCGCGAAAGTGGCGTGATCGTTCTTGTGTCGAACAAGGAGTTTGGAGGTGCCGGAACCGAAGTGAAGAACAACCTGGTTTTTGAAAGCGGCCGCTTCCCGGTGGGGACCGGCGGAGCTCTCAATCAGATACTGGTGATTGCTGACATGATCAACCCGGATACCGGCCTGCCCTATGTGCACGACAACAGAATTGTCGGTCACCCGGCCCAATTCATCCAGAAACCCGGCATTGGCCAGACAGTCCAGCAGATCATGCGCTTTTTGAGGATGATGGATGAGGAATCGGTTGACAAGTGACAATCCGCTGCTGCAACCGCTTGTTGCGGTATGCAATCGAAGCAGAAGAGCGATTTGCCCGATCGAGTGGATTGCGAATTGGGGACAAATCGGGAAATAACCACGGCGACTGTTCGGAAGTGCACGAAAAAGTACGGATCAGGAGACTTCCAGGCGTGGGAGCATCAAGAAATCGGGCCTGTTTTTTGGCCGCAAAAAGTAGTTCTTGGCCTCGGCCCTGCCGATGGGGCTGGCGCTCTGGAGGTCAGGGTCGTCAGTCTCCTATTCCTGATTCCATGAACCGTGGGGTGGTTGCGGAGTCGCAAAGGTAGTTGCGCACAGCTGCTTCCCCGCCGAGTTTGCGCCGTGCTCGAACTCGATGACGGTGCCGTAGCGCCAAAGCCGTTCGTAGATCTCCTCGCATGTGATTATATCGCTGGGCCCCTCCACAGGAACTTCAGTGACAGGCGCCATAACCTCGAAATTCCGAGAGACGCCTCCATGTGCCAGTGAGAATTTCGAGGTTATGGCGCCCGTCATGGAAACCAATGACTTGATGGTACATGAGGGCAAACGGCTGCGGACAGTAATGAATAACGGCCCCTAAACGTCTAACTATGGGGTCGTAGTTTGTGGGTCTGACGCTATGATGGGATCCGCCAAGAAACAGAGGATCTTGCACTTGGTCGTAAAACGCGCTACCCGTAGAAGTCCCCGACATGCTATTGAAGTCGCGTTCGAGGAAACGTCCCCACGATGTCGACCCGCAGCGTCGTTACATCCTCGAACTCAATCTCCGGATCGCGTATTGGCTTGTCCCGCCGATCTGGATACCTCGGCAAGTCGCGATAATGAACTCGGTTGCATTCCGTTCCAATCGCTCAGATAATAGGCGAAAGGCTAACCCTCACGACTATGTTTGCATGCTTCTCGCAGGGTTGGGACCCAGGTCATTCTACTTACAAGCTAGACCGGTCATGTGCGGATCCATGGCGTTCGAACGCGACCAAGGGTCAGACGGAGGTGGAAAATGACGGCACAGAACAGGCGAGGTATCTTTCGAATGTTGGTGGGTTTCACTGTCCGCAGCACGGTACTCCATGTTCTCACCTACCTCGTCATTGGTGCAGTGTCTTACTGGTTCGTGGCAAGACGTTTTTGGACCGGTGCGGAAGCGCTTCCATGGCTGCGCAATCCCGAGAGCGAGTTTGTGCGGCGTTGGTTCGTGCCGGCGCAGATCGTCCGCGGGGTGCTGCACGGCGTCGCCCTATTCCCCCTAAGGGCCGCGCTTCTCAAAATGCCCCGCTCTGGGGGTCTTGTGGTCGCGTCGCTGCTTCTCCTCATCGGCTCGATAGCCGGAATCTCTGGTGTAATCGAAGATTGGGTGTATTCCACAACCTTTCACCTTGGGCTATTCATGGCGCACCTGCCAGAGATCGTGCTTCAAACATTGGTCTACGGCTACTTGTTGCTTGCCTGGGAACGCCGCGTGGAGCGCAGGTGGGCGGAAGTTGCTGCAAAACAGGTTGATGGCGGACTGGGCGTGGACACTTCGAGAACGAAACGCTGAGAGTTCATGACGAGAAAGTCGGTCGCAGGATAAAGCATGTCGCCATCTGAGCCTTCGTTGGGGCAGCCCTTGCGTCCAAGTTTCCCTGCGCAGATCGTGTAAGCGTATGGCAAGCACCACTTTGCCAAGTTAGCCGGGCATATTCTCGGGACCGATCTCAGCTTCAACCTCATCCCCTCTGTGGCCCTCCAGGACGATTTTGCACAAAGTAGCTGAGTTGAACCCGATTTTGAACGCCGAGTTTCCGGTAGACATTGTAACTATGCTTCTTGACCGTATCCACGGAGATGAAAAGACGGCCCGAGATCTCCTTGTTGCTGAATCCTCTCAGGATCAATTCGACGATCTCCGTTTCCCGCGGTGAAACGCCGAGCGGAACCAAAATCGCATTCAGGTCGGTCTGATTTGCCTCGAACGGCCGTTCTACGGAGCGTCTTCTTAGGAAATAGGACAGGTAAAACAGGGCCGGAATGTTGAAGCCGGCCTGTAAAGTCGCTATCACGTAGTCGGAGGCTCGGGGAATCTTGAGTGACAGATCGAAACTCGCGTAGCCGGCCAGCAACAGGATGACCCAATTACGCAGAAACCTCCGCTCGAGAAGGTCGTCGATCTTCCTCAAATGCAGCAGCAGATAAAGTCCCCAGCCCAGGAACGTTACCGTCCTGAGCAGGTACTGCGCCACCGAAAGAACGAGGGGATAGTTCGAAATCTCCGCAGGGGGCCGCGCTGCCACGATAGCTATGACGACAGCGCTGCCCCCCCACGCCACCGCATAGAGGATGTTATACAGCCTCGACAATTTGCGGCCGGCGAGCTGCGCCATCAGAGAGGAGTAGAAGTACATGCTCACGGCCACGATCAGGTGGACGAGCGGGTTTAAGGCCAGTGTGATGCGAACCCATGCCTCGGCAGGTATCACGGGAGTTGCAAGTATGAAATGAACTACCGCAAAGAGAGCCAGAACTCCCCAGCCGCCGAGATAGAGAGTGTAGGCCGGCAGATACTCCTGCCTGTACCGACGCTGCAAACCATACGATTTCGCGACGGAAATACAGCCGACACCGGCAATGGCGAAAAAAAACAAAAAAGGAATCGCACGCACGATCCATTTCTAACAGATTTCTTTCCGAAAATATACACGGCTCAAGGTTTTCCGCTTCGTCTATGCTGTCGCCTAATCCCGTATGCTGTTTTCCGCTGCCTACCGCAAAAGTGGAATCCTGTTTTTTCCCACCTTTTTAGCATGGATGCAGAACCTCAGGCGGGCGTCTAAAAGAAACAAAGATGCACAAATGCAATTTCATTCGTGAAGGAGTGGCTGCGATGAAAAAAACGAAACGTGTGTTGTTGTTTGTATTGCTCGCAGGCATCAGTGTTGCAACCCTCGCCGGCCTGCCTGCGCATAGCCAGGGAAGCCCCGAGGAAGTATGGCGCGAGTTCATGGCATGGTTCAAGACCGCGTCGTGGGAAGCAAATCCCACGCGAGACTACTTTCTCAAGCTGCGGCAGGAAGGAGTTCCGGCCGAGGAAATCGAGCGCCGGGCGGGAATTATAAAGAACCTGTTCTTCAGCCGCCGTGAAGCGGTCGAGATCTACTACGATCGCGCGTTCACCAGGCAGCCCACGGGGGACCCATCCATGGATGTCCCGACTTCCCCAAGTGCGTTACTGGTCGAGGCCGTCAAAGGTTTGAAACCGGGAACCGCACTTGACGCCGGCATGGGGCAGGGCCGGAACGCCGTCTACCTGGCGCAGAGGGGCTGGAATGTCATCGGGTTCGACATTTCCAGCGGCGCGCTGGCGGCGGCAGAGTCCAACGCGAAGAAGGCGGGGGTTGCGATCACCGCCGTCAAAGGTTCCTACGACGACTTTGATTTCGGCGCCGGGAAATGGGACCTGATCGTGCTCACCTTTGCGTGGGCGCCCATGTCGGACTCGGCATTTGTTGAGAGACTCGCCACAGGTTTGCGCAAGAACGGCAGAATCGTCTTCGAGCATTTCCTGGACACTCCGGAACGACCGAGGCCCGCGGGGATAAGGGCGCTCAGGCCTGGCCAGTTGCGGAGCATTTTCAGCGCCTTTGAAATCGAGTCTTATAAAGAGTTCGAAGCGACGGCCGACTGGGGAGGCCCCGGTTCGCGCCTCGTCCGCGCGATCGCCAGAAAACCGTAACGGGAAGCGCCTGTCCCTACCTTGGTTCGATTATACAAAAGAGGAGGATTGCTTATGACCATGAACACGTTTCAATGGAAACCGGCGGTTGCCATCGGTCTTGTCTCCGGCTTGATTCAGGTGGCCATTGGTGTCGCGCTGTACCTGGCGGGCATCTACTTCGCGCGGGGGAGCCTGCTTGTCACCCTGCTGGCGCTTGCCGCCAGCATTGCCGTCGGCACTCGTTATTACGGGAGGCACGTGCTCGACGGACATACCACATACTGGAGTGCGCTGCTCGTCGGGTTTATCATCGCCGTGTGCACCGGTCTGGTATACGTCACCTACAACATCGTATCGATTTCATTCGTGTATCCGCATTTCCTGGAAGACATGGTTCAGTCCGAACTCGCGCGTCAGCAGGCGCTCGGGATGGATCCGTCGCAGGCAGGGCAGATGCTCGAGTTGCTGCGGGATGAAACGACACTCCGGAGGATCGTTACGGAAAATCTCAGCGGATTTGTGCGGTTCGGGGTCGCCCTGTCGGCGTTGACCGCCATCGCATTTCGCAGGAGGACAAGGGCACGCAACTTGGCAGGCGTCCGGTAGTAGCAGAAGCTGGGACGCGAGGAGGCCGCGGGGGGGCGCCTGTTGAATTCGGATGGATAGGCGGGATAAGCTGCCTCATCCGCGGCGAGGGAAGGGAGAAGCGCTTGCACTCCAGCCAGTGCATTTTATGCCGATATCGGCATAACATGCATAATGCCGACACCCGGATTATGCCGCGTCGATCACGACTTGGGTTTAAAAATCGGCCTGGATCGACGCGGCCATGCGGCATAATCAGAGCGATTCCAGGAAGGCAAGGAGACTGTCATCCGGACGATAGCGCCCGGCAGCCGGGATAGTGGTGGCCACGCGGGCCAGAGCTTTCTCTTTGAGACGAAGATCCGCATGTGTGTACATCTGCGTTGTTTCGATAGACTCATGCCCAAGCCAGAGAGCGATCACCGACGGATCGACTCCATTGTGGAGCAATTCCATTGCGGTGCTATGGCGCCTATGTCTTCAACGACATAGCCGCCACTATCAACCCTGCCTGACTATGTCGAGCGATACCGGATCGGTGAGGCTCTATATCTGAAGAAATCAGGTCACGGTGTGGATGCGGTGAGTGTTTCGCTCGACATAGT